>NZ_FXTX01000007.1 GCF_900182795.1 Venenivibrio stagnispumantis | reverse complement strand
TTATCAGAAAACCATCTTAAGAGTTTAACTTTTTATCCTTATATTAAGGAGGCTTTTAATGTGATATAATTATCATTCCTTTTCGGTTTTGGTATTAGTTCCTATACAGAATAAAAATTGTATTTTATTGCATCCTGACAGATTTTATCTATCTCTTCATAAGTAAGATTTGGCTTTAAAGCAGATAAATCTATATATTTAGCTATTTCTGATGGCGAAAGCATACCAAAAATCCTCTTTATTGGATAAATCCTCTGCTTTTTTTTCTTCTATAATCTTTAGGTTATTCTTTTTTACAAAATCTTTAATTTTTTCTGCCTCTTTATTATTAAAAATTCCGGAAATAATAAGATATTTATTAAATAATTTTGCAATATTATCAAAATATTTTTCAAATATCTCTATCTGTAAATTAGCAAGAACTATATCATACTTTTCTTTTATATCTTCTATAGAACCTTGATAGCAATTTATATTAACTTGATTTTCCCAAGCATTTATTTTGCATTCTTCTATTGCTTCTTTTTCTATATCTATTGCATCTATTTTTTTTGCACCAAGTTTTGCAGAAGCTATAGCCAATATACCGGTTCCGGTTCCTATATCCATAACCGTATATTCAGGTTTTATATATTTTGGTAAAAATGATAGCATTAATTGGGTAGTTGGATGCAATCCTGTTCCAAATGCCATAGCTATTTTTAATTTTATTGGAATTTGATTTTCTTTTGGCTCTGCTATTTCCCATTCAGGTATTATCAAAAACGGCTTAATATAAATAGGTTTAAAATTTTCCTTCCATTTTTCACTCCAATCTTCTTCCTGAATATCTTCCTCTACTATAATTTTTCCACTTCCTAAATCTTCAAAAATAGATAATATTGTTTCTTTTATATTTTCTGCATCTTTATCTTCAGAATAGATTGCAAATATGGTGATATTTTCATCTTTGCTAATGATTTCTGCACCATATCCATTTAGTTCAACTAAAAATATTTCAAATAGATTTGTAGGTATTTCAGATATGAATTTTTTCATTCTCCTAACCTAAATATTAGATTTCCATAACTATCATATTCTGTCTCAACTTTTATTTTCAAACCATTGTATTCAATATCAAAAATTAGATAATTATATATATTAATTTTTCCATCACTTTTTACTTTTATCTTTCTTACAATTTTACCTTCCGGTTTTTCAAGTTTGTATATTATTTTTACATGGGGACCATCATTGTGGTCTATTGTTTCTATCTTTTCTATCTCAGGTAGAGGCAATGTTTCTATATACTCAATCCATTCATCATAAATATCTTCTTTTTGTAAAGATATTGACAATCCTTCTTTTAGTTGTTTTTCATTTGGTGGAGTTAAATTAAGCTCCTCTTCTAATATATTTTTTATCTTTTGCAGGATTTGATAAAAACTTTCATCTACCTTTTTCTTCAGGTAATCTTCCAATTTATTTACCCTCTTCCTTTTTGTATTTATTATAAATATAATCTTCTATTTTTACAATGTCAAATTTTGGCAGTTTTACAAGAGCATTTTTTTGTGCCTGTAAATCTTCCTCAAATCTTTTCTTTATTTCTTCATTTATATAATCAATTAAATACTCTATTTGAAGTTGAAGCTGTTCTATCTGTTCTTTCATTCTAAGTATTGCATCAACACCGGCAAGATTAACACCAAGCTCTCTTGTTAAAAATAGTATAAACTCTAACCTTTCAATATCTTCCTGTGAATATAATCTTGTTCTTCCTTGGGTTCTGGAAGGGGTTAATAATCCTTCTCTTTCATATAATCTAAGTGTTTGAGGATGTATATTAAACATCCTTGCAACTGCACCTATCATATAAAGTGGCTCTTTTTTCTTATCTTCTCTTTTTCTCATCTTTCTTACCTCTTGATAAATCTTTCTTTAATTTCAGGTTTATATTCTTTTAAACATTTTTTAATATCTTTTGGAAGTTCATCTTCTTTTGGAATTTTTATATTTATAACAAGAATTAAATCTCCATATCCTTGGGATTTTAATCTTGGCATACCTTTTCCATATATTCTGATATGTTCAAATGGCTGGACACCTGCTGGTATTTTTACTTTTTCTGTTTTTCCGTTTAAAAGAGGCAGTTCTATTTCTGTTGAGAAAATCGCTTCTGTTAAAGATATATTAACATTTAGATAAAGATTATCTCCTCTTCTTTCATAAAGAGAATGTGGCAATACATTTATATATACCCATAAATCTCCGTTTGTTCCTCCAAATCTTCCTGCATGTCCTTTTCCCGGTATTCTCAATTTATTTCCATTATCTACTCCCGGTGGAATATTTACTTTAACGGTTTCAGGTTTTAAAACCGTTCCTTTTCCTTTACATACATCACAAGGCTCTTGTATAAATCCTGTTCCACCACATGTTGGGCAGGTTTGGGATATTATTATAAATGGTGCTTTTTTATATATTTCTCCTCTACCTTCACAAGTTGGACAAGTTCTTGGCTGGCTTCCTGCTTTTACTCCTGTTCCTCCACAGGCTTCACAAAGAACATATCTTGGCACATCAACAGTTACAGTTGTGCCTCTGTAAGCATCTTCAAGGGATATATTTACAGTTGTTGCTATATCTTCCCCTCTTTCTGCTCTTTGGTATCTTTCTTTTCTTGCTCCTGTAGAACCTCTGCGACCGAAAAATCCACCAAATCCAAAATCATCTAATATATCATCTATATCTCTAAATAAATCTCTAAAATTTTCATAACTTTGATATTGGTAAGAGCCTGTATCTCCTCCAAGTCCTGCATGTCCATACATATCATAAAGTTTTCTTTTCTCAGGGTCAGATAAAACTTGGTATGCTTCACTGATTTCTTTAAATTTCTCTTCTGCTTCTTTACTTCCCGGATTTAAATCCGGATGATATTGTCTTGCAAGTTTTCTGTATGCTTTTTTTATTTCATCAGCAGTAGCATTTTTACTAACGCCAAGTATTTCATAATAATCTTTTTTTTCTGCCATTTTTTACCTCATAGGGAGTATTATTATTAATAATATAAAATCTTAGTTTAATTTTGTCAATATATTGATAAAAGTTTTGTAAGATTTTTTAAAGATATAATTTATTCTTATAGATATAATCTTCTATTTGTGATAATACAAGATATTTTATAGATTTACCGGATTTTACTCTTTCCCTTATCTCTGTAGAAGAAATATTAATCTTTCTTGAATTAAATAGATAGATTGCTGTTTTTTCTTTTTGTATATTTTTATCTTTTAAAATCGTAGCAAATGGAAAATTTTTTGATAAATAATCTTTTAATCTATTAAATCCATCTTCTCCTCTTTGAACTACTATAAAATTTGCAATTTTTAATAATTTTTCCGGCTCTTTCCATTTGTGTAAAGTTAATATTGCATCCAAGCCTAATATAAATATAGGATTATAATTTAAAATACTACGATAATATATAGCAGTTTCTATGGTGTAAGATTTACCTTCTTTTTTTATCTCATAATCTGATACATCAAAATAAGGATTATCAGAAATGGCAATTTTTAACATCTCTAATCTTTTTTCTGCCGGTGCAAAACTTTTTTCTTTGAGAGGTGAAATAAAAGCAGGAATAAAGATAATCTTTTCAAAAGAAAAATATTCTCTAATATCTTCAGCAATACGAAGATGACCCAGATGAACCGGGTCAAAGCTTCCACCAAATAAAGCTATCATTTATTTTAAAGGCATTGTTATAAATATTTTAGCATCTCCCCTTTGAATATACAACAATACAGAGTCACTTCCTTTTTTAATTTCTGATTTTATTATATTCCAAAACTCGTTTGTTGATTTTACAGGTATTCTATTTACAGATAATATAATATCTCCTACTTGTAATCCTGCTTCGTCAGCAAGAGAACCAGATTTTACTCCATATACAAAAACACCTTGGACATTAGGTAATCTAAATTTTTGCATTAAATCCGGTGTTAAATCTCTAACTATCAATCCTATATCTGTTTCTATATCTGTTGGTTTTTCTCCTTCTTCTTCTGGCAGAGTTTCATCAAAAGATACTGTTTTAACATCTAAATCTATCTTTTTTCCATCTCTTATTATTGTTATTCTTAAAACAGTTCCCGGTGGATTTCTCATTACATTATTTTGTAAATCAGTTATATCACTTATTTTTTTACCATTTACGGCTACTATAACATCTCCGGGTCTTATACCTGCTTTATCTGCCGGTGAACCGGGTTGAACTTGGGCAACCAAGGCTCCTTCTGTAACACCAAAATGTTCTGCCAAATCTGCTGTAAGAGGTTGAATAATAACACCTATTTTGCTTCTTTTAACTTTTCCGTAAGTAAGTATCTGTTCCATTACCCATTTTGCTTGGTTTATAGGCACAGCAAAACCAAGTCCCTGTGCTCCTTGTATTATAGCAGTATTTATTCCGATAACTTCACCTCTAATATTTATAAGGGGCCCTCCTGAATTCCCTGGATTTATTGCTGCATCTGTTTGTATAAAACCTTCTCCCGGTCTGTCTTCTATCTGTCTATTTAAAGCTGATACTATTCCCATAGTTACCGTATTTGTCAATCCAAGAGGGCTTCCTATGGCTATAACCGTGCTTCCTACTTTCAATTTATCAGAATCACCAAGTCTTAAAATATTTTTTTCAGCAAAATTTTCTATTCCCCTTTTAAAAGGAACTGCTATAACTGCAACATCACTTAATTTATCAGTTCCTACTATTTTTGCATCTAAAATCATCTTATTTTTAAATCTTACCTGAATATTTTTTGCATTTTCAACAACATGATTATTTGTCAAAAGATAAACTAACTTTTTCTCTCTATCAACTTTTACTATAAATCCAGAGCCAAGTCCCTGAATTCTTTGTTTAAATTGTTTATCATTAGGTATTCCAAAAAAATCTCCAAAAGGTATATCTGCAAATGGATTAGGCACTGTAATCTCTTGAACTGTAAATATCGTAACAACTCCCGGTGAAACCGATTCTACAAGTTTTATTCTTTCTTGCTCTATCTGTTCTAATGCTGGATAACTTTGAGGTGCAGGAGATGAAGGATTTTCAAAAAATGGTTTTTCTTTTGTAAATTGAGCTTTAACAAAATAAAAAACAGCAAAAATTACAAGTATAGCAGGAACTACCTTTTTCATAATCTGTATAACCTCCGATTTAGTTAATCTCATAACTTCACCATGAAAAACTTTGCATTTATAATATAATAATACGAAAAATTTATAAAAATCAAACCTTAGGAGAAGCAAATGATACCTATTATTTATAAGAATATGTGTCCAAATTGTGGTGGAGATATCAGTTCAGAAAGACTACAAAAAGGAATTTTATGTGAAAAATGTCTTCCGGAAGAGATTCCTCATGAAGAGATATGTGATTTTTTAGGTTATGGACAATTTAAAAAAATATGTGATTTATGGGAAGAAGTTGATAAATTTAAAAAATTCTTTGAAAATATTTTAAAAAATTCCCTCTGGTCTATTCAGGAAACCTGGGCTATTAGATATTTTCTCGGTATATCCCATGCTTTACTTGCTCCTACTGGTATAGGAAAAACAACTTTTGGATTAATATTATCCAAATATTTGGTAGAAAATAAAAATGGAAAAGTTTATCTTGTTTTTCCTACCCAGATATTAGTAGAACAGGCTTATGATAGATTGGTAAAATTCGGAGTAAATCCAGATGTAATCATTCCATACTGTCAAAAATTTGCAAAAACAAAGAAAAAACAAGAAGAATTTAAAGAAAAAATACAAAATGCAGATTTTAACATACTTATAACAACTTCAATGTTTTTATACAAAAATATAGATATCATTCCAAAATCTATTTATGATTTTATCTTTATTGATGATGTAGATAGTATTTTAAAAAGTGCTAAAAATATAGATAAAGTGTTAATGCTTCTTGGATTTGATGAAAAAGATATTGAAGAAACAATGAAATTTTTAAGCTATAAAGCAAAAATATTCTCAAAACCAAATCCATCAGATGAAGAATTAGAAATATATAAAAATTGGCAAAGAAAGATTGAAAATATATCTAAAAAAAGAAAAGGTGTTTTAATTGTATCTTCTGCAACATCTAATCCAAAATCAAGAAGGGTATTGTTATTTAGAGAACTTCTTGGATTTGAGGTTGGAAGACCTTCTTTAACATTGAGGAATATAGAAGATATTTATGAAGATTCAAAAGATTTATGGAAGGATTCTATACAAAAAATTAAAGAACTTGGAAATGGTGGTCTTGTGTTTTTATCTTCTTCCGAAACAAAGGAAAAACTTGAAGAATATATCCAGTTTCTAAAAGATAATGGGATAGATGCTATCCATTATGAAGAGTTTTGGGAAAGGCTTGAAGATTATAAACAAGGTAAAGCACCGGTTGCAGTAGGATTTGCAAGTTATAGAAATCCACTTGCAAGAGGTGTTGATTTACCAGATACAATCAGATATGCTTTATTCTTAGGTGTCCCGAAACTTGTTTTTAATATATCTATTGAAGAAAAATTTAGCCATCTTTATTATTTTCTACTGATTATTACACCATTTTTAACAAAAAATAAATTGATAACACCGGATATAACCCAAAAACTTTATAATTATATAAATTTTTTAAAGATTTATGCATTTTTTGATGAAGAAAAACTTGATGAAAATAAATTAAATAAATTAAGAGAAATACAAAACTTTGCTTTATCCCTGCTGAATAATAAAGATATTTTTAATGCTATTAAAAACTCTCCGGAAATAACATTAAAAGAAGAAAATGGACAATTTATATTAATAACTGCCGATGTTAGCGGATATATACAGGCATCCGGTAGAACATCAAGACTTTATCCGGGTGGGCTTACTAAGGGAATATCTTATATTCTAAAAGATGATGAAAAAGCATTTTATTCATTAACAAAAAAAGTAAGATGGTTTAATGAAGATATAACATTTAAACATATATCTGAAATCAATTTAGAAGAGATATTAAAAAAAGTAGATGAAGACAGGGAAAAAGTTAAAAAAATATTGGCAGGGGAAATTATTCCGGAAGAGAGAAAAAGATTTATAACAACTTTAGTAATAGTAGAATCACCAAATAAAGCAAGAACAATAGCAACATTTTTTGGAAAACCATTAAGAAGAAAATTAAAAGATATAGATGCTTATGAAATAGGAGTTGGAGATAGATTTTTAACAATTGTAGCAACAAAAGGGCATATTTTTGATTTAAATAAAGAACTTTATTATTTTGGAGTGAAAAAGGATAAAAATATATTTATTCCTATATTTGAGCCTATAGTTGAAGATGAAGAAAGGGGGGAGACAAAAAAAGATATTATAGAAAGTATAAGAGAACTTGATTTAGAAGTTGAAAATATTTTTGTAGCAACAGACCCTGATACAGAAGGAGAAAAAATTGCTTATGATATATATCTAAACTCCAAAATTTTTAATACAGATATAAAAAGAGCCGAGTTTCATGAAGTTACTAAAAGGGCATTCTTGGAAGCAATCAATAATCCAAGAAATTTTGATGAAAATCTTGTAAAAGCACAGCTAATAAGAAGAATAGCCGATAGATGGGTTGGATTTACTATATCCCAGTATGTTCAGGAAAAGCTAAATAAAAGTTGGCTATCTGCCGGAAGAGTTCAAACTCCTGTATTAGAATGGATAATAAAAAGAGCAGAAGAAGCTTCTAAAAAGGTTGTAGTTGTTATAATTTACTTAAATGATACTCCGGTAGAGTTTATATTTGAAGATAAAAATCAAGGCAAATATTTCTTTGAAAAGCTGGAATATGTAATTATTGAAGAAGAAAAGAAAGAAGAAGAAAAGCTTTTTGAAACACCATTTTCTACCGATAAAATGCTTAAAGAAGCTGCTGCCGTTTTAAAATTTTCACCTCAAAAAACGATGGAATTGGCACAGGATTTATTTGAATCCGGTCTTATCACATATCATAGAACAGATAGTATAAGGGTATCTCCAGTTGGAATTTCGGTTGCAAAGGAATATATATCAGAAAATTACGGAGAGCAGTTTTTCTCAGCTAAAACTTTTTCTACAGCAGGTGGAGCCCATGAATGTATCAGACCTACAAAACCTATAGATGCAGAAGAATTAAAATCAACAATATTTACAATGAATTTAACCGGCATAACCAAAGACCATATAAAACTTTATGACCTAATATTCAGACAATTTATAGCATCCCAGATGAAAGAAGTTTTAGTAGAAAAAACAACTTACAAAGTAAAAGCTTTTGACAAAGAAACTGAAATTTCATTATTTACAAAGATAATAGAAGATGGTTTTAATTTGGTAAAACCTATAAAAATCCAGACTATACCGGTAGGAAAACAAAATGTTGTTCAAAATAAAAAATATAGCCTTAGACCAAAAGTTCCTTATTACACTTATGCAACGGTCATTCAAGATATGAAAGAAAAAGGAATAGGAAGACCTTCAACTTATGCTGTTACAATAGAAAAATTATTAGAAAGAAAATATATAATAGAGAGAAATGGTTTCTTATTTCCTACAAAACTTGGAAAAACTGTTTTAGATTTAATAAAAAAGAGAGAGGATTTTTATAAATTTGTTAATGAAAATTACACAAAAGAACTTGAAGAACTAATGGATAAAGTGGAAAAAAATGAAGCAGATTATATGAAAATCTTACAGCAAATGTTTAAGGAGATAATTGATTAATATCTCTTATTTAACTCCCAGTTCCATGCTGTTTTGATTATATATTCTAAATCATCATATTTTGGCTTCCAGCCAAGTTTTTGCCTGATTTTAGTGTTATCTGCTATAAGGACAGCCGGATCTCCGGCTCTTCTTGGTGCTTCTTCTACCGGAAAATCAATCCCCGTAACTTTTTTTGCCATATTAACAACTTCTTTTACAGAATAGCCATGTCCATATCCGAGATTAAATATATCACTTTCTCCACCATTAAACAGATATTCTAAGGCTACAATATGGGCATCTGCTAAATCATCTACATGGATAAAATCTCTTATACAACTTCCATCCGGTGTTGGATAATCTGTTCCAAATATATATAGTTTCTCATATTCACCTTTGGCAGTTTTTAATGCTCTTGTTATTAAATGGGTTGGATTTTTATAACTTTGACCGATTCTTCCTTTTTCATCTGCTCCTGCAACATTAAAATATCTTAGAGATATATATCTAAAATCTTTTTTTGCATTATTAAAATCTTGAAGAATTTTTTCAACAAAAGCCTTTGATTGTCCATAAGGATTTATAGGATTTAAAGGAAAATCTTCTTTAACAGGCAGTTTTTCCGGCTCTCCATATACAGCAGCAGTTGAAGAGAAAATAAAATAATTAATATTTTCTTCATCTAAAATTTGAAGAAGATTTATTGTGTTTGAAGTATTATTTTTATAGTATTTTAATGGTTTTCTGACAGATTCTTCTACTTCAATAGATGCAGCAAAATGCATAACTGCATCAGGTTGAAAATCTCTTACTAATTTTTGAACCTTATCTTTTTCTTCTAAATCAACAACCTGTAATTCTCCGTATAAAACTGCTTCTTTATGTCCGGTAGAAAGATTGTCAATAACTAATATTTCATAACCTTTCTCTCCAAGTTGTTTTACTACATGACTTCCTATATAACCGGCTCCACCTGTCACTAAAACTTTTTTCAATTTTATCTCCTGAATTTTCGTTTTAAATTATTATAACAGCTTTTTATTTTGATGGAAATTTAGACAATTTCTATATTTTTAATTTATAATATTTATTTACATTTAAATAAAGCTTAGAGGTAGCTAAATTGATAGAAAAAGATGCTTGTGGTGTTGGATTTATAGCAGATATAAAAGGTATAAAAAGCCACAAAATTTTATCTTATGCTTTGGAAGGTCTTGCAAATTTAGACCATAGAGGGGCAGTAAGTGCAGACGGAAAAACCGGTGATGGAGCAGGAATATTAACCCATATACCTTATAAATTTTTTATAAAAGAATGTGAAAAACTGAGAATAGAACTTCCGGATAAAGAAGATTTAGCTGTTGGAATGTTTTTTTTACCTTTAAATAAAGTAGATACTATACAAAAAGAGATAGAAGATATAATAAATCAAAAATTTAAATTCCTCGGATGGAGAAAAGTTCCTATAAATGAAGAAGAGATAGGAGAGATAGCAAGCAGAACAAAGCCAGCAATATATCAAGCATTTATATCCAAAAAAGGATTAAATATTGATAATTTTGAAAGAGAGTTATTCATTTTAAGAAAAAAATTAGAAAAATTAACAAAAAATCCGGAATATAAAGATTTTTATATACCTTCTTTATCTTCAAAAACTATTGTTTATAAAGGATTAATAACAGCTCCTAAATTAAAATATTTTTATTATGATTTGCAGGATGAAAATTTTGAAACAGCAATAGCAATATTCCATCAAAGATATTCTACAAATACATTCCCTAACTGGAAATTGGCACATCCTTTTAGAATGTTAGCTCATAACGGAGAGATAAACACAATAACTGCAAATAGAAATTGGCTCAGGGCAAAAGAAGAAGATATAAGGGCTATATGGGGAGATTTAGCAGAGGATATACTTCCTATTGTAAAAGATGAAGATAGCGATTCTGCATCTTTGGATAATGCTATAGAGTTTTTATATCATAGCGGAAAAGATATTTTAACTGCTATTAATGCTCTTGTCCCAAGAGCTTGGGAAAATGATGATAGGCTATCTGCGGAAGAAAAAGCATTTTATGAGTATTTTGCATGTATATTTGAAAGCTGGGATGGACCGGCAGCAATAGCATTTACCGATGGTGAAATAATAGGTGGCAAATTAGATAGAAATGGACTTAGACCGGCAAGATATATAATAACGGATGATATTATTTATATGGCTTCAGAAGTAGGTATTATAGATTTACCGGAAGAAGAGATAAAAATAAAGGGAAGACTTGGACCCGGTGATAAAATAGCATTAGATACAAAAACAGGAAAAATATATTTCTCACAAGAAATCATCAGAAATCTTGTAAAAGATAAAAAATATAAAGAATGGGTAGAACAAAATATAGTAGAGTTTATACCGGCAAAAGATTACCCTCAGGTAGAGTATAAAAATATACTTCAAGAAGCAATAGTTTTTGGATATGATAAAGATGAGATAAATATGGTAGTAAAAGAGATGGCTCTAAAAGGAACAGAGCCGGTTTATTCTATGGGAAATGATACACCTATCTCGGTTTTATCCAAAAAACCAAAAATGCTTGCTTCTTATTTTAAACAAAGATTTGCTCAGGTAACAAACCCACCTATAGACCCTATCAGAGAAAAGAAGGTTATGTCTTTAAAAACTTATGTAGGTAAAAAAGAAAATTTCTTAACAGAAACTCCTGAGCATGCAAAACAGCTTGTATTTTCCTCGCCTATCATATTTGATAATGAAATGGAAGAGTTAATAAAAAGATTTGAGAATAAAGTTGAAATAATACCAACAATATTTGAGCCTTATGAAGCTGCATTAGAGCCGGCATTAGAAAATATAGCAAAAAGAGCAGAAGAGGCAGTAGATAACGGAAAAGAAATTATTATTCTTACAGATAGGGATATATCCATAGAAGGTGCACCTATTCCTATGGGATTGGCAGTTGCAGCAGTAAATTCATATCTATCATCAAAAGGAAAAAGAAGCAAATGTAGCATAGTAGCAGATAGTGGAGAGGTAAGGGATACTCATAGTATAGCATTTTTAATAGGATATGGGGCTACCCTTGTAAATCCATATATGGCTGTTCAAATAATAAAAAATTTAACCGTAGAAGATAAAAAATTTGAGTTATCTTTTGAGGAAGCAGTATCAAATTATAAAAAAGCCGTAAATGAAGGCTTATTAAAGATAATGTCTAAAATGGGAATAGCCACAATCAAAAGTTACAGAGGTTCCGGACTTTTTGAAGCCCTCGGAATATCAAAAGAAATTATAGATAAATATTTTAAAGGAACACCTTCTAAAATAGGAGGAATAGGATTAAAAGAGATTGCAGCAGAAACCCTTGCAAGATTTAATATGGCATTTTCCGGTGAGTTGAAAGATTTACCTCAAGGTGGAGAATACAGACACAGAAGAGAAGGCGGAGAGTTCCATTCTTGGAACCCAAAAGCATTAACTTCATTACATAAAGCAGTGAGAAATAATATTTTTGATGAATATAAAGCATTTACCCAGTATGCTTATGCAGAAAAACCGGTTGAACTAAGAGATTTACTTGAAATAGTAAGTGATAGACCACCTATTCCGATAGAAGAAGTTGAACCGATAGAAAGTATAATGAAAAGATTTGTCGGTGCAGGTATGTCCATAGGGGCATTAAGTAGAGAAGCCCATGAAACAATAGCAGAAGCATTAAACAGGGTAGGAGCAAAATCAAACAGCGGAGAAGGTGGAGAAGACCCTGCAAGATATGGAACAATAAAAAATAGCAAAATAAAACAGGTAGCATCAGGTAGATTTGGAGTTACTCCTGAATATCTAAACTCTGCAGAAGAGATAGAAATAAAAATAGCCCAAGGGGCAAAACCGGGAGAAGGAGGACAGCTTCCGGGTAAAAAAGTAGATGCATACATAGCATTTTTAAGACATGCAAAACCGGGAATAACATTAATATCACCACCACCTCACCATGATATTTACTCAATAGAAGATTTAGCCCAATTAATATATGATTTAAAAATGATAAATCCAAAAGCAAAAGTTATAGTTAAATTGGTTGCCGAAACAGGCATAGGAGTAGTAGCATCCGGTGTAGCAAAAGCTTTTGCAGATATTATTCATATATCAGGACATGATGGTGGAACAGGAGCATCTCCTCTTGTATCTATAAAAAATGCAGGTTCTATATGGGAACTTGGTCTTTCAGAAGTGCAACAAGCATTAATAGAAAATGATTTAAGAAATAGAGTTAAATTAAGAGTAGATGGTGGAATAAAAACCGGAAGAGATATTATAATCGGAGCATTACTCGGTGCAGAAGAGTTTGGGCTTGGAACTGCCTTAATGATAGCAGAAGGTTGCGTAATGGCAAGACAATGCCATTTAAACACCTGTCCAGTAGGAATAACAACACAAGATAAAAGATTAAGAGAAAAATTCCCCGGAACTCCTGAACATATTATTAAATATCTTGAATTTTTAGCAACAGAAGTAAGACAATACTTAGCAGATATGGGATATAAATCCCTTGATGAGATAATAGGAAAAACTGAATTACTTAAACCAAATATTCCTCAAAATCATTACAAAGCAAAATATATTGATGTATCAGAAATTTTAAAAACAGCTAAATTAACAGAAAAACCAAGAAAATCTATATATGAATTTAATGAAATACCACCATCAAAACAGCCTTTTGATTTAGAAATATTAAAAGATGTTTTACCTTATATAGAAAAAGATGAAAATTATGCCGGATTTTATGTTGTAAAAAATACATATAGATCAATAGGGACAAGAATAGCCCATGAAATAGTTAAAAGATATGGAGATAAAGGATTAAGAAGAGGAAAAATAGAGCTTAATTTGAGAGGAACAGCAGGACAAAGTTTTGGTGCATTTTGCGTAAAAGGATTAACATTATCTCTAACCGGACAGGCTAATGATTATGTAGGAAAAGGAATGGCAGGTGGAACAATAATAATAAAACCACCAAAAGAATTTAAAGGAAAAAGCCATGAACATGTAATTGCAGGTAATACAATACTCTACGGTGCAACAGGTGGACAGGTATTTATATCCGGTATAGTAGGAGAAAGATTTGCAGTAAGAAATAGTGGAGCAGTAGCAGTTGCAGAAGGAGCAGGAGACCACCTTTGTGAATACATGACAGCAGGAACAGTTTTAATACTTGGCAAAACCGGAATAAATATAGGTGCCGGAATGACCGGAGGAACTTTATATATCTATGACCCAATGGAAGAAGTAAAAGATAAAATAAATACATCTTATGTAAAGATTGCAGAGCTTGAAGAAGAAGATATCAAAGAAATAAGAGATTTAATAATCAAACATCTTGGTTATACAGATAGCCAAATAGCAAAAGAGATAATAGATAATTTTGAAGAAGAAATAAACAATTTTGTAAAAGTAGTACCACCCGTAGTAGAAAAAGCAGCCCAAGAAACAGATGAGTTGGAGGTTAGAAAATGAAAAAAGTTGCTATCTTTATGGGTAGCCAATCTGATTTAGAAAGTTTGAAGGATGCTTTTAAAATTTTGAAAAATTTTGAAATTCCTTTTGATATTTATATTTTATCTGCCCATAGAACACCGGAAGAGGTATCAAAAGTTTGCGAAACAGCAGAACAAAATTATGGAGTAATTATAGCAGCAGCAGGTTATGCCGCCCATCTTGCAGGAACAATAGCAGGAAAAGTAAATATTCCGGTTATTGGTATTCCTATGGATAACTCTTCTTTTAATGGATTAGATTCCCTTTTATCTACGGTTCAAATGCCACCAGGCATTCCAGTGGCTACTGTTACAGTAGGAAAAGCCGGAGCAACAAATGCAGCTGTATTGGCAGCACAGATATTATCAATTGCTTATCCGGAAATTAAAGAAAAATTAATAAAATATAGAAAAGAAATGAAAGAAAAAGTTTTAAAAGCAAATGAAGAGGTTAAAAATATTGAGATTTAAAAAATTATTGCTAATTCCTTTTTTATTAATTTGGATTGTTATAAGTTGCAAAGGAGAAAATGAAAATAAACCATTAAAAAAAGAAAATACGGTAGAAGCAGAGTTTGTAAGAGTTGTTGATGGAGACACTATTGTTGTAAATCTAAATGGTATGCAAGAAAAGGTTAGATTAATAGGAATAGATACTCCGGAAAGCAGAGTAAATAAAAGAGCTTTTATTCAGGAAAAAGAAACCGGTAAAAATGTCCAAGAAATCGTTGAGCTTGGTAAATTGGCAAAAGAGTTTACAGCTTCAAAACTAAAACCGGGGCAGAAAGTATATCTTGAGTTTGATGTTCAGCAAAGAGATAAATACGGAAGATTACTTGCTTATGTATGGCTTGATGATAAAACAATGCTAAACAAAGAAATAATCTGCAATGGATATGCTTATCCTTTAACGGTGCCTCCAAATGTAAAATATGAAGAAGAATTCAGAGAATGTTTTAGACAAGCAAGAGAGAAAGGATTAGGATTATTTAAAGGAGAATAAATTGAAGGATAATAAAGGGTATAAAGGATTAATAGAAACCATTTTATTTATTATAGTAGTTGTTTCTATTGTGAGGATTTTTTTCGTTCAGGCATTTAATATACCTTCCGGTTCAATGAAACCTTCTCTTTTGGTAGGAGATTTTATATTAGTAAATAAATTAGTATATGGAAGTTGGGATATAGGGATACCTTTTACAAATATAACTTTTTATCATAAAAATAATAGGTTAGCTCAGGTTGATAGGGGAGATGTAATAGTTTTTAAATATCCGGAAGACCCATCAGTAGATTTTATAAAAAGGGTAATCGGCTTACCGGGAGATATTGTAGAGGTTAAAGATGATATAGTTTATCTAAACGGAAAACCTCTAAAAAGAAAAGAAGATGGTTATTATGAAGAGGAAAATGAAAAAGTAAAAAGATATATAGAAACAATACCAAGAAGAGATGGAAAAAATCACAGCTATACAGTTATGGAAATAGAAGATGGAATAGGAGCAGATTTTGGACCTGTGCAAGTTCCACCAAATAGTTATTTTGTTATGGGAGATAATAGGGATAATAGTAAAGATAGTAGATTTTGGGGATTTGTGCCAGATGATTATATTATAGGTCAGGCATTTGTTATATATTTTTCTATAGATTTGAAAAAATTATCTTTAATCAGGTTTGAAAGACTTGGGAAAGTTATCCAATAGTTTGACAAAATTTAAAATCTCTTTAAATTTAAATTAATAAAAAGAAGGAGAGAAGAGTTGATAATTATAAAAAATGGCTATCTTGTTGACCCAGAAAATAATCTAAATGGAAAATTTGATATTTTAATAGAAAATGGAGTTATAAAAAAAATAGATAAAAATATAGAGCCATTTGCAGGAGTAGAAGTTATAAACGCAGAAAACTTGATAATAACACCTTCTTTTGTGGATTTACATGTTCATTTTAGAGACCCAGGACAAACCTATAAAGAAGATATATATACCGGAAGCTTGGCTGCAGTTGCCGGTGGGTATACAACAGTCGTATGTATGCCAAATACTTTGCCTGCAATAGATGATGTTACAATTGTTAGATATATTATAGAAAAAGGAGAAGAAGTAGGTTTATGTAGGGTATTACCTTCTGCTGCTATAACAAAGGGTAGAAAAGGGAAAGAACTCACTGAGATGGCTCTTTTGAAAGATGCCGGAGCCGTATATTTTACAGATGACGGTGCTCCAGTAATGGATTCTTTTATTATGAGAAAAGCAATGGAATATGCCGGTTCAATAGGCTCTTTTGTGGCAGACCATTGCGAAGATTTAAATCTTTCAAATAACGGCGTAGCCCATGAAGGAGAAATAGCAGCAGCTCTTGGGCTCCCTCCACTCCCACCTGAAGCAGAAGATACAATGGTTGCAAGAGATTGCATATTATCTATCCAAACAGGTATGCCTGTTCATATCTGCCATATATCTTCAAAATTATCTGTTGAGATAGTAGCTTGGGCAAAAGCAATGGGAGCGAAAGTAACAGCAGAAGTCACACCCCACCATCTTTATCTTACAGATGAAGAATTTTTAGATTTTAGCTGTATAGCAAAAGTTTCTCCACCACTTAGAACTCATCAAGATATAGAAGCAACAAGATGGGCACTTGCTTCCGGAATTATAGATTATGTAGCAACAGACCATGCACCTCATAGCCATAACGAAAAAATGATGGATTTACATATCTGCCCACCCGGTATGATTGGCTTACAATTTGCTTTACCTATTGTTTTAGAACTTGTGAAAAAAGATTATTTTGATTTAAATAGATTGGTAGAGGTAATGTCAACGAACCCGGCGAAAAAGATAGGGATAAAACCACCGGCATTAAAAGAAGGAGAAATTGCAGAACTTACAATTTTTGACCCTTTTGAAAGCTGGGAAGTTAATGAAGAAACAATCCTGTCTAAAAGTAAAAACACACCATTACTTGGTAAAAAATTAGTAGGAAAGGTTAAATATACATTTTATAATGGAAAAATGGTTTACAAAGATAAACAATGACAGAGTTTGATATTATAGAAGCATTAAAAGAGGTTTATGACCCGGAAATACCATTAGATTTGGTTAATCTTGGGTTAATAAAAAATGTGAAAATAGAAAATAATAAAATATTTATAATTATGACATTAACTACACCAAACTGTCCATTAGAAAATTTTATATTAAAATCAGTAAAAGATAAATTAAAATCAAAATTTAAAGAAAAAGAGATATATATAACTTTTGATTTCACAATACCGTGGAATAGCTCATTTATTTCAGAAGAAGGTAAAGAAAAATTAAAACAACTTGGGTGGAAGGTTTAATTTTCATTTATTAGATAAATTACATCTTTTACTATTTTATCTACCGGTAGATACATAGAGATAAATTCTTCTCTGATATAGCCCTTCTTATCAATAATTGTAACTTTTGCTGAATGGTCTACTGCAATAAATATAATTGCATACTTTTTTTGGAAAACCTTTTGTAGAACCTTCTAAACCAAAGGAAATATAAAATATAGTAATAAGAAATAAAAAAATAGAAAGATACTTTTTCATATCATTTACCTCAAATTTTTTAAATTAAAGATATTTTAACATATTTTTAAAAGTTTTATTTCTCCATTATTTTCAGTTTTATATATTTTTCCTTCTTCTGCTTTTGCCCTAAGTATAAATCCAAGAGCATAGTTATTTTCCGAATTAATAGAGCTAATAAATCCAATAGGTTTTTCCTCTATTATTTTTTCTTCTTCTTTTAGATTATTTAAAATCTCAAATTTTGATAATGTTCTTGGTGATTTGCCTCTAAAATATACCCTTGCTATTACTTCCTGTCCTACATAACAACCTTTATTAAAACTAAATGCATAATCCACAATATTTGTTTCAAGAGGAATAATCCCTTCCTTCAACTCTTTTCCTATTTTTGGAACACAATTTTTTATTCTTAAATCTTCAAAATCTTTTTCAGAAATCTCTTTAAAATCTTTTAAAAGATTAATAAAATCTTCATTCTTTGTAAAAATATCAAAACCAATTTGGTTTAATCTTACCGGATTTTTAGCAATATATATATCTTCCAATTTTTTAAACTCAAAATTATTTAAAGTTATATCAAATCTATTTTTTATAAACTCTTCTGCATCTTCTCCAAATAAATAAAAATGTCTATATCCTTGTAGTTTCTCAAAATAAACTTTTAAAGATAATTTCAATTTTTGAAACTCTTCAATAAGAATATCAGCGGATAAATCTGTGTCAATAATAAAGAAATCTTCTTCTTTAAAAACAAAAAAATCTTTTTCGGCATAACCATTTTTATTTAGCTTTAAAGCATAATAAAATTTATTTTGTTCTAACTTTTTTATATCATTTGTCAAAATACTATCAAGAAATACAATATGTTCATCTTGCAATCCTGTTTTGAAAGGAATTTTGGATTTTTTACCAAAAACTTTTACCTTTTCTTTTTTAAATTCTATCCAATACATTTTTTAACCTCATAATTAGATTTTTTAATTATTTTAAACTGAAAATAAAAATTTTCTATGATTTTGATATATATCAATGAAAATATAAATGGATACATTAATATTTAAATAATTGAATTTATGAAATTTTGGTTAATTGTTGCTAACTTTATAATTTAGGTATATGATAAAAATTAATTAATATTTATTAACACTAAATAAAGATTATATGGTAATATTTTAATATTTAAATTTTTAGGAGGTTTGTCATGGCAAAGATTGTTATTGCAGGAAGTGGATTTGCAGGCCATTATGCTGCACTTATTTTAGCAGATGGTCTAAAAGGCAAAGGTAATCATGAGATTACCGTTGTGACGCCAAATGAAACATTCAATTACATTCCTTCTCTCATTTGGGTTGGTGTAGGACAGTGGCCTGTTGAAAAAACCCAGTTTAAATTAAAGCCTGTTTATGACAAATTCGGGATTAATTATAAGCAGGCATTTTTAACAGAGGTTCATCCTGATGAAAATTATGTAATTATCCAAAACAAATCATCAGGACAAACAGAAAGATTAGATTATGATTTTTTACTTGTGGCAACAGGTCCTAAATTAAATTTTGATGCAACTCCCGGACTTGGTCCTGATAAAGGTTATACATACTCTGTTTGTACTCCTCCACATGCAGTAGAAACAGCCAAAGCATATCTTGAACTTGTTAAAAGATTGGAAAAAGGAGATAAAGCAAAAATAGTGATAGGAACCGGACATGGAACTTGTACCTGCCAAGGAGCAGGTTATGAATTCATTACAAATGTTCATAATGACTTGGTAAGTAGAGGATTAAGAGATAGGGTAGAATTACTTTGGCTATCAAATGAACCAAGACTTGGTGATGCTGGAATAGATGGTGTTGAAGCTAAAATGGGCTCCCTTATTTTTACTTCTGAAATGAGTGCAGAAGGTATATTTTATGATTACGGAATAAATTATGAGATAAGAAGCCATGTTCATAAAGTAGATGAGAAAAAGATATATATTGAAAATTTAGATGGCGAATTTAAAGAGATAGAATATGATTTTGCTATGCTTCTTCCTCCTTTTGCAGGGCAACCAATTAAATGGATAGATAAAGATGGAAATGATATAAAAGATAAAGTTTGTAATCCAGCAGGTTTTGTTAAAGTTGATGCAGTTTATGGCAAACCTTATGAAGAACTTGATGGTCCGGATTGGCCTAAAACTTACCAAAATCCTATATACAAAAATATATTCGCAGCAGGAATTGCTTTTGCACCACCGGGACCCATATCCAAACCGGGTAAATCTCCAAATGGAACAATAATTGCACCGGCACCTCCAAGAACAGGTTATACAGCAGAACTTTCAGGAAAAGCTGCAGCATTAAATATAATTGATATGATAGAAGGAAGAGAACCACAAAATACTGCATCAATGGCAGAAACACCGGGATTATGTATAGCATCAATGAAAAATGGTATATTTAGTGGAATGGCAGGAACAATAGCAATTTATCCGGTTGTAAGAAACAGAAAATTATATCCTGAAACAAATGGAAGAGATTTAGATTTGTGTATAGTAGCACCAGGTAAAGCAGGAGCTTGGTTTAAACTTGGATTACATTATGCATTTTTATGGAAATTACAAGGAAAACCATTCTGGAAATTAATACCATAAAGGAGGAAATAAATATGCAAGCAAAATTCAGATTTTCAGATTCAGACAAAAAAAGAATGCATTCTATAATATTCCAACTTTTTAGAGCAGTTGCACTTGCATTTCGTTTTTTAAAAGCTGTAAAACTTGCAGAAAAAGGTTTCAAAACCGGTCATTAATATCAAAGGGGGTAAAAAGCCCCCTTCTATGCTATAATATTTTTAATCTCATTTTTGGAGGAAATAGATGTCTTTTGTTTATTTTGAAGGAAAAATAGTTCATGAAGATGAAGCAAAAATAAGCATAAAAACAAATTCTTTTCATTACGGAACTGCTGTATTTGAAGGAATAAGAGCTTATTATAATAAAGAAAATGACACCATGTATGGATTATTTTTCAAAGAACATTATCAGAGATTATTTACAAATATGAAAATATTAAATATGAGTATAGATGAAACGATAGATGAGCTTGTAGAGATAACAAAGGACTTAATCAAGAAAAATAATTATAAAGAAGATGTATATATAAGACCAATTGTTTATTTCGCAGATTTAAAAATAAGTCCTAAGCTAATTGGATATACTGCAAGAATAGCTATATATACATTGCCTCTTGGAGATTATATAGATACTTCAAAAGGAATAAAAGCAAAAATATCTTCCTGGACAAGATTAAATGATAATATGATACCGCCAAGGCTTAAAGTAACCGGAGCCTATGTAAATAGTGCATTTGCAAAAACGGAAGCATTACTTGCCGGTGCAGATGAAGCAATAGTTTTAAATAAAAATGGATACGTTTCAGAAGGAAGTGCAGAAAATATATTTATAGTAAGAGATGGGACATTAATAACACCACCAGTAAGTGATGATATTTTGGAAGGAATAACAAGAAAAGCAATTATCCAGATTGCAAAAGATAACAATATACCGGTAGTAGAAAGAAATATTGCAAGAACAGAACTTTATGTAGCTGATGAAGTCTTTTTCTGTGGAACAGGAGCCCAAATATCTCCGGTTGTTATTATAGATGATAGAGTAATAGGTGATGGTAGTCCAGGAAAAATAACTAAATTTATACAAAATATATATTTTGATGCAGTAAGAGGGAAAATAGAAAAATACAAAAACTGGGTAGTAGAAATAAAATAATTGAAAATTTATGATTTTATCAAGCAAGATATAAAAAAGAGTTTTGAAAATATAGAAATAAAAGAAGAAGATTTTTCTATCTCAATAAATTTACCGATAAAAGCAAAATTAAAAACAAATACTGGTAAGTACAAATTAGAACCTATATCTTTTGGAAATTTTACAGAAAATATAGCAACAAATTTAGTCTCTTTAAACAAATTAAATCTATCTTATATTTACAAACAAAAAGAAAGTTTAATAAATTCAATAATTTATATAAAAGAGATTAAAAATCTGTATAAATTAAAATATCTTTTCCTCTTAGAACCAAAAGCTATAATTATTCGGCAAAAACCAAACGAAATATTATACTCTCCTGATTTTCCTATATTTTATACAAATAAAGATATAAAAGAAGAAAATGAAGCTAATTTAAAGATTAAATCAAAAGAAAAATTAATAAAAGGCAAAAATATATTTTTTGATATAGGATATAGTCCTTATCTTATTATAATCTTAGTTCCAATAGATAAAGATAAACTTTCTTTTAATCAATCTTATAAAATCTTCAAAGAAATATTAAGAAGGAGTTTACAGGTAAAAAAACCTTATGGGAAAAAATTAAGGTTTTTATTTACAGATTTATCCAAATATAATTATGCCGGATTAAGAGAGCATTTAAAAAGTATAGATAAACAAAATATAGTTACTATTATAAACCTTGAAGATGTAGGATTTGGAAATGAAGAATTTATTATTAAAAATAAAGAATATTTTCTTAATGGAGAAATGATTAAAAAGATAGATAATATATTAAATGCGATAAAAATTTCCCCAACAAAAAATATTTTAAAAGATTTTAGTTATATAGATGATGTTATCTCTACCATACCATTTATTTGGTTCAAATCACAAAATAAAGTAAATTATATTAATGATTTATTTATTCCAGATAGTTATATATTAAAAATGGCTTTTTTGATTTACTCTATTATATATAAATTATAGGAGTCAAGCAATGATTTTTGATTTATTAATTAGAATAATTTTTGCCATTAATATATTAAGCTTTATGAAAATTGGATATTTTGAATATAAAAATAGCTTAATTGTCGGATTAATTGTTTATATTATAGGTTATATTTTAATTTACTCTTTCCACAAAGAAAAATATTTAGGATTTTTTAATTATGTTTATGATTTTGGATTTTTAATCTTTTTCTTATATTCTATACAACATCCTTATTTATCATTATATTTTGCTCCTTTTTGGTTTTCTCATATAAAAAATAAATATCATCTGGTATTTTCAGTTCTTTTATCTATTATACTCATTACTTATGGCTTTTATATATCTAATTTTTCCGAATATACATTAATAGCTTTAGCTGCTACATTTTATATAGTTTTATTAAAATTTAGATTAACTCAAAAAGAGATAAATGATTTTATAGAAGAAAATAAAGAAATTATGGAAAAATTGTATAATGAAAATATAAAACAAAAAAATTTCATAGATAAATTTGAAAATATAAATGATTTAATAAAAATTTTACGGGCATATAAAAATGAAGATATTTCTATTGATGAATTAATTGCCGGAATATATGATATAACAAAAGCAGATGGCGTTGTTTTTTTAGATTTTGAGAACAAAATTTGTAAAAAAATAGGTATTTATGAATGTCATGATATAAACAAAAATGAAAAATATAATAAATCAATAAATTTTACATTTAATGGTAAATCTATATATATCCTTTATAAAGAAGATATAGAAGTAGATAAAGATATATTTGATATTTTAAATGATTATTTAAAGGGATAATATCTTTTCCTTCAAAAATTCTACCATTAGCTTAAATTTTCTGTCTTTTTCCATTGTTTCTTTAACTTTTTCTATTGCACTTAAGATTGTTGTATGGTCTTTTTTCTTAAAAGCTTTTTGGATTTGGGTTAAAGAGCTATCTGTTAATTCTCTCGAAAGATACATAGCTATCTGTCTTGCCATAACAACTTTTTTCTTTTTAGAATTTCCAACTATTTCCGATATATTAATTCCAAGATAAGACGCCACTTCTTTTTGAATTTTTTCTATGGATAGCTCTTCTACCTGTTTTAGCTCTAAAATATCTCTTAAAACTTCTCTTGCCAGTTCTAAATTTATATCTTTTTTTAGGATTTCACTATAGGCTTTAAGTCTTAATAACGAACCTTCTATCTCTCTTATACTTGTGTCAATTGTTTTTGCAATAAATAGCATCACATCTTTTGATAGATTTATGTTCATACTTTCCGCTTTTTTCTTTATTATGGATATTTTTGTGTCTAAATCCGGTTTTTTTACTTCAACTACCAAACCACTTGCAAATCTGCTTATTAATCTTTTTTCTATACCGGTTATTTTTAAAGGTGGTGTATCAGATGATAAGATTACCTGACTTCCTATTAGATGTAATGCATTAAAAATATGATAAAACTCTATCTGAGTTTTTTCTTTACCGGCTAAAAACTGCACATCATCAATAAGTAATAATGTTAAATCTTTATATTTTTTTCTAAATTCAAGAATTGAGCCTTTTTGAATATAAGATATAAGTTCGGAAGTAAATGTATCTGCTGTGGTATAAATTATTTTTGCAGAAGGATTTTTAGATAACAAATAATATGCTGTAGCGTGTAATAAATGGGTTTTCCCAAGTCCTACATCTCCATATATAAATAATGGATTGTATATCTTTCCCGGATTTTCTGCAACAGTTATACAGGCAGAATATGCTAATTTATTACATTCTCCAATTACCAAATTTGAAAATGTATACTTAGGATTAAGATTGGAAAATTGATAGTGGCTATCTTCCTTCTTTTCTGATTGTTGTTTTATTTTTGTTGTAGATACATGGATTTTTACTTTTTTTCCAAGTAATTTTTCAGCAGTTTCTTCCATTAAATCTTTAAGCTGATTTTCTATTATTGATTTTGATATCTTTATAGGTGTATATAAATATAAAACACCATCTTTAAATTCAACTTCTTTTATATCTCTCAAAGCAAGTGAGAAATCAGCATCTATTTTGTTTTTTATTGAAGATATTAATTTATTCCAGATATCCATTAAGCATCACTCTCCCTTTCTTATAAAGAGGATAAAAATTATATCTCAATTTTTAAAATTTTTTAAGAAAAATTTTTTTGCAATTTAAAAATTTTAGTAGTATAATTCAGGTTTATATAATAACCTTTATCTCTTTTAAAGATTATTTGCTTTTGTAAAAAAATGGTTTAAAATAATAAAGAAGGCAAATTAAAAATAAGGAGAAAAAAATGGGCTCTATAGGAATACCGGAATTACTACTTGTATTTGCTATAATTTTATTATTATTTGGAGCCAAGAAACTTCCTGAAATAGGAAGAGGTCTTGGAGAAGGTATTAGAAGTTTTAAATCTGCTTTTAGCGGTGAAGAAGAAAAGAAAGAAGAAAAAATAGTCCAAGCTAAAGAAATAGAAGCAGAAGTAATAAAGAAAGAAGAAAAAGAAAAGGTTAAAACTGAAACATAAATTAAATTTTTTCTATAAAAAAACTGCCTCCTATAAGGAGGCAATTCTTCCAATTCTATTAATAATGATATATTTTACTCTGTAAAATTAAAAAACAGTTTTATTAATCCCCTTCTCCTATTTCCGGAATTTCAGGTGTGCACTCTTCAATCCATCCACATTTTATACAAACATAACATTCCCTTGGTTCTTGTTCTTCATCTATGATTTCTTTGCTTACTGCTATATAGCCACAGTTATGGCATCTTTTTACATCTAACAGTAAAGTTCCATCTGCCAATTCAAAGCCTTTTTCTGTTTCATAAACAAAATCTCCATTTTCAGTTTTTATAAACTCACCATTAAAAGCTTGTGCGGGAATTTGATAATCATTTTTAATAGCATATATCACAGCTTCTGATACTGTTTTAAGTTTAGCAATTTCTGCATTTGTCAATGCATCTATAACTGATACTGCTTGATAAGATGGTTTGAAATATACTCTTTTCATGGTACTTCCCTCCTTTTTAATAAAGAAGCGGTGTTAAAAACCGCTTCTATTTAAATATCTATCTTTGTGGAGTAAATGTCAACTGGTTAGATGCTTCATCATAATCTACTATAACAGTATCTCCTTCTCTGATTTCTTTTCTTAGTATCTTTTCAGATAAAGGAGTTTCTAAATATTTTTGTATAGCTCTTCTTAATGGTCTTGCACCATAGAGAGGGTCATATCCTACTTTTGTAATAAATTCTTTTGCTTTTTCTGTCAATTCTATTCTGATATTTTTATCTAATAATCTTTTGTTAAGATTAGATACCATTATATCAACAATAGCAAATATATCTTTTTTGAATAATGGCTTAAATACTATTATCTCATCTATTCTATTTAAAAATTCCGGTCTAAAATAATGTTTTATTTCTTCTAAAACTTTCTCTTTTGCTATATTAAACTCTTTTTCTATAACATCTTCCGGAGCATCAAACGGAATAAGTGTTAAATATTGGCTTCCTATATTTGATGTCATAATTATAATAGTATTTCTAAAATTCACTGTTCTTCCTTGTGAATCTGTCAATCTTCCATCATCCAATACTTGTAAGAATAAATCAAAGACTCTTGGATGAGCTTTTTCTATCTCATCAAGTAATATTACAGAATAAGGTCTTCTTCTTACTGCTTCTGTAAGTTTTCCACCTTCTTCATATCCAACATATCCAGGAGGTGCTCCTATCAATTTAGCAACAGAGTGTTCTTCTTTAAATTCTGACATATCAAGTCTGATAAGTGCATCTTCATCATCAAAAAGAAGCTCTGCAAGAGTTTTTGCAAGCTCTGTTTTACCTACCCCAGTTGGTCCAAGGAACATAAATGAAGCAAGAGGTTTTCTTGGATCAGAAAGACCGGCTCTTGCTCTTCTAATTGCTTCTGCAACAAGTTTTACTGCATGTTCCTGGTCTATTAATCTTTTATGCATCTCTTCTTCAAGATGTAAAAGTCTTTCCATCTCTTCTTCTTTCATTTTTGAAATTGGTATTCCTGTCCATTCAGATACTACTTCTGCTACATCATCTTCTGTAACAACAGTTTCTTCTGACATTTTCTGTTGTAATTCTTTAAGTTCTTTTTCAAGTTTGGCTTTTTCTATCTTTGCTTCTGCTTCTTTTTCATAATCTCCTCTTTGAGAATACTCTAATATCTTTTTATCAATTTCTTGAATTTTTTTCTCAATTTCTTCCAACTTTGATTTAACATCGGAAGATTTAGATTTTAATGCATTAAGTTCTTTTTCAAGTTTAGCTTTTTCTATCTTTAATTTTGCTTCTTTTTCATAATCTCTTTCTAAGGAAGCCTGAACTATCTGTTCATCTATCATTTTTATTCTTCTTTCAAGCTCTATAACTTCCGGTGGAGCATATACAAGTTTTAATTTTTTTCTTGCACAGGCTTGGTCTAAGGCATCAATTGCTTTATCCGGTAATTTTCTTGAAGGAATATATCTATGGGTTAATTTTGCTGCTGCTACTATAGCTTTTTCATCTATTTTTACATTATGGTGTTTTTCAAGTCTTGGTTTTAATGCTCTTAATATCTCTATGGTAGTTTCTACATCCGGTTCTTCTACATATACAGGCTGAAATCTTCTTTCTAATGCCGGGTCTTTTTCTATATATTTTCTATATTCATCAAGGGTTGTTGCTCCTATTACTCTAAGCTCTCCTCTGGCAAGAGCAGGTTTTAATAAATTACCTGCATCAGAAGCTCCTTCTGCTTTACCTGCACCTACAATAGTATGTATTTCGTCTATAAACAGTATTATATTTCCTTCCTTTTTAACTTCATCAATAAGATTTTTTAATCTTTCTTCAAATTCTCCTCTATATTTACTACCTGCAACCAATGCTCCCATATCAAGAGATAAAATTCTTTTATCATATAAATCTTCCGGAACTTCTTTATTTACTATTTTTTGAGCAAGTCCTTCAACAATTGCTGTTTTACCTACACCGGCTTCTCCAATTAAAACAGGGTTGTTTTTTGTTCTTCTCAGTAATATTTCTATAACTTGCTGGAGTTCCCTTTCCCTACCGATAACAGGGTCAAGTTTTCCTTCTTTTGCCAACTTTGTTAAATCAGTAGTAAATTTCTCTAATGCAGATTTTTCTTCTTCTGCCATTTCTTTTTGAATGTTTTTTCCATTCATTGCTTCTTTTCCTCCTTTTTTTTCTAAATCTAATATTTCTTTTAATATTTTTCCTGCTATTGTATCTTCTGCTTCTATTAATGCAGTAGCAATATGAGTTAATTTAACTTGTGGTTCCCCGCCTTCTACTGCAAGTTTTTCTGCCTGTTCTAAAACTTTAACAATTTTATCAGAATATATTTTATCCGGTTTAAAATCTACAACATTGCTTAATATTTTATAAATAAATCTATCTTCTGAAAATCCAAGCTCTCCTATCTGTTTTATTAAAGGATGTGATTTTATTATCTCATTTATAAATGCTGATAAACTTATATCTCCTGATAAATATCTTTCTATAGTTCTTCTATCTGCCAATTGGGTCAAAGAAGATTTTATTTCTTCTATCTTAGATATTATATTTTTTTCATAAATATCTAATCTTTCATACTCTCTTCTTATTGTAGAAGAAAATCCAAAAAATGAGCTTTCCTCATAGCTCAATCTTTCTTTTAATCTTCTTTTTTCTTTAATTACCCTTTCAAGCTCTTTTGTAAGATTTAAATAATCTGCCCTTATCTCAGAAAGTTGCGGGATAACTTTTTTTAAGTTATTTATATAATCTTCCAAAGTTTTATTAATTTGAGAATAAATATTTTCAAGATATTCATAAATACCTTCCTTTAATTTCTGAGTATCTATATCCCTTTTTTCTAATAGCTTTAAAAGTGGTGATTGGGAAGTAGATATAAGAGCAAGTAATAAATGGTCTGTATCAACCAATGGTTCATTTTTTTGCTTTGCTATTTCTTGTGCCTTTTCTAAAACATCTTTGGCTTTCTTTTCCAACAGATTTTCGCTAAACATCTTTCCTCTCCTTTAGTATTTTAATTATAAAAAATTTTAGTATAGTATTATAAATAAATTTAAGTTAAATTTTTTAAATTGCAATAGATTTTTAATCTTTAATTAAAATCTTTTTTTCTTTTGATGTTAAGCCGGATATAATTTCTAAATTAGATTTTGGTATATCTAAAAACTCAGCTAAAAGTTCTATAACTTTTTGATTTGCTTTTCCTTTTTCCGGTGATGTTGTTATTCTTATTTCAAAATTATCTTCTTCTATTTTTTTTATCTCATTTTTTGAGGCATTTAGTTTTACTTTTATTTTTATTATTTTCATACACTCCTCTTGAAATTTTTTTTATTGTTTATATGATATAATATTATTTCCTTAAAAATGAAAAGTCAATCGGATAGGTGTCCGAGTGGCCGAAGGAGCAGCACTGGAAATGCTGTGTACCGGTAATTCCGGTACCGCGGGTTCGAATCCCGCCCTATCCGCTTGTGTATTAGATTCTAATCCGGGTCCCTCTGGATAGGAGTTGGTGAACCTCCCCAGGTCCGGAAGGAAGCAAGGATAAGCCAAACTTCCTATGCCGGAGGGGGTGCCCGGTTTAAAATATTAAAAAATTTTAACCAATTCTTAATATTCCCTAAACAAAATATTAATATAATATTGAGTATGAGAGAATTAGTTTTAAAATTGAATATACTAAATACTGCTGTAAATATAACCTTCTTACTACTGGAAATATTTTTATCTATTGGATTATTACTTGCTATATTTAACCTTTTTAAAGATTTATATATATCTTTTCCAAATTCAAAAGATATGTTTAATATACTGATAAATTCTTCATTTTCTATATTTATCTTACTTGAAATAATAAAAAGCATAAATGAATATTTCCAATATAAACGAATAAAAATAACTACAATTACCGAAATTACGATTATATTTATAATGAGGGAGATAATAATAGGTTTATATCAGCATTCATTGAAATTTGAAGATAGTTTATATCTATCCATAGTATTGTTAATTTTGACTTTAATAAGAATTTTATCTGTAAAATTTTCACCAATTAATATAGAAAGGAGATAAAAATGGCAAATTTAGTTTTTGTTGTTGAGGATGATAGGGATATAAATGATTTATTAACTTATAATCTAAGAAAAGAAGGATATGAAGTAAAGCCTTTTTTAAGCAGTAGGCAGGCACTTGAAGAACTAAAGAATATAAAGCCGGATATAATTTTACTTGATGTTATGCTTCCGGATATAGATGGTTTAGAGTTTTGTAAAATTGTAAAATCAAACAAAAATACAGAAAAAATACCGATAATTATGATTACTGCAAAAGGAACAGAAATAGATAAAATAGTAGGATTAGAACTTGGAGCAGATGATTATATAACAAAACCTTTTTCTATAAGGGAAGTAATAGCAAGAATAAAAACAGTTTTAAGAAGATATAAATATTCTACTTTACTCCAATCCCCTACTATAAAATTTAAAGATTTGGAAATAATTCCAGAAAAATTTGAAGTAAGATTAAAAAATGAAAAATTAAATATAACCACAACACAATTAAAATTATTGATAGCATTAATTACTGCAAATGGTAGAGTTTTATCAAGGGATTATATCTTAAATAATGTTTGGAATGAAGAAAAAGATGTGTATGATAGAACAATAGATGTCCATATAAAACATTTAAGAGATAGCTTAAAAGATTATGGTAAATTCATAAAAACAGTTAGAGGGATAGGATATAGATGGAGTTGTGATGAAGATTAACCTTTTTCTTTTAATTTTCTCAATCTTCTTCTTATAGCTATATCCTTCCTTAAAACATCCTTACTAAACCAAAATTTAGGAAGATAATACATAAGTGGTGTCAACAGTTGCCAAAAAACATACTCAATCATTGACAACTGCAGACTTTCGGGAACTCCCCTTAGATTTTGTCCTTCTTTTTGAAGAACTTTTCAGGGAAACTCCCAACGGCACCACTGAACCGTCCCTAAATTTTTATATATTTTTATATTAACAGAGTTATTCAGGCTTATGATTGTATATCTTTCTGAAAGAAGAATAGATACTTCCTTAATAGTTAAAACTACATTGATAGCAATATTAAGGGAAATTATTATAAAAGCTCCTACTTTTCATTTACCGGAATATATAGGAGTTTCTATACTATTATCTGTTTTGGGACTAACTCTGTAAATTTAGTACTCCCGCTCACTAAATCTGTAAACAAATCATAAATAGCTATTAAATTAAGATAAAATAATAATAATGTAAGTAAAAAAACTATTAAATCTTCAAATAGTTCTAAAAAATTACCTATTTCTCCATGAAATCTAAAATGTCCAGATTTAAAATCTTTAAAAATGCTTTTTATTTTATCCTTCATTCTCTCCTCACTTGTGTATATAAAAATATAAAAATTTTCGCTACTACTTTATATAACTCTTCCGGAATTTCTTCATATAATTCTAAATTAGATAACATCTCTACAAGATATTTATCTTCCTTTATATATACTCCATTCTCTTTCGCCGTTTGTATAATCTTTTCTGCTATTACACCTTTACCTTTTGCCACAACCTTAGGAGCATTATCCTTTTCCCTTTCATATTTTAAAGCAACTGCTTTTTTAAGCTCTTCCATCTATATTTATAACCGGTTCCTTATTTATAAATGTTATAGATATAAGATTAACATCTTCTAAGCTTTTTTTCAATTCTAAAATATTATTTCTTATTTTATCTTCTAAATTTTTATTTTGTATTGCGAATGTAATATATAAATCTTTTTTATCAAATAAGGCTATTAATACAGATAATTTTCCATAATCTTTTAAATCTAAATCTAATCTTGCAAGATAGCTTTCTTTTTCTAAATCTATTTTTTGTTTTTTCATTTGAAAAAATGCATAATTAAGATAGTTCCACGCAATAGGCAAAAATAAAAATATTGAGTTTGTCATATAAGAGTATAACTGCATATTTTTTATATCTTGTAATAATTCGTTATTTTCAGATAGGTATAACATATATTTTAAATCTTGTGAAACTTCTCCTTCTGATAATTTTTTTTCAAAAAATATTCCTGAGTTTTGAATGGCAACTTTGATATTATTTTCATCTAATTTTTTAATATCTATAAAAAGATTTTTTACATTTTCCGGTATATTTTCTATTTTTTGCTTAAAACTTTCTTTTATTGAGCTTTCTATCTGTTTTAATAGCTCATTTTTTATATTTTCGCTTAGAAGTATATCTTGTATTAAAGAAGATGGAATATTTTTTATCTCAAAATTTTTGATAGCTTCTTCTAAAATCAATATTTTTATTTGATTTGATAAATCATTTGAGTTTAATAGATTTTCTATTAATTTAGGTAAATTTGATATATTTTCTTTTTCATCAATCAATTTTAGATTTTTCAATAAATCTATCAGATTTTCTATACCTGATTTTTTTGGAATTATATCTAATATTTGTAATTTTATTTTATTATCTGTATTTCCTGTATCCAAAACTTTTAAAAGTAATTGGTAATCTTTTGAAAGAGGTATTTCGGTTTTCAATGTCAGAAAACTATCTTTTAATCTTACTACTACTGCACCGGAAGGAAGTATATCTATAATATCTGCTTTTAATGTTTCTCCGGATTTTAAAGATATAGAACTCCCCAGAGGTTTTACAATATTAACAAACTCAATATTTTGCATAACAGGTTTGAAATTTATCATGATTAATATTTTAAGTTTATGATATTCTTTTTTCAAATTTTTCAGGAGGTTTAATATTTGTTTGATAATTTAGTTATAATGATTTCTATCTTTATTCTCGGATATATAGTAAAAAAATTAAATCTTTTTCCTGAGCATTACTCAAAAGCATTTATTGATTTTATTATGAAAGTGGGTTTTCCGGCTCTTGTTATTTATAATGTGTATTATCTGCATATAGATTTTAGATTCATTTACGTTATTCTTTTTGGCGTATTTAGTATATTGCTTGGTATTTTTACCGGATATTTAATCTCAAAATTTCTAAAACTTGATAAAAAACAAAGCATTACAGTCATAATGATGGTTAGCTTTTCCAATACCGGATTTTTAGGTTATCCTTTTATTCATGCTTTATATGGTGAGGAAGGATTGAGATATGCAATCATTTTTGATAATTTGGCAATGTTTGTTCCTATCTCTTTTCTTGCACCGGTTATTTTATCTTTTAGTAAAGAAGAAAAAAAATTGGAGTTTTTAAATATTTTAAAATCTGTATTTCTTTCTATTCCTTTTTTAGCTTTGATTATAGGTTTCTTATTAAAGCCTTTTTACCTTCCACCTTTATTTTTAAAAATGCTTCATACCTTAGGAGATACAGTTATTCCACTTATTATGTTCTCTCTTGGAATGATTTTAAAATTCTCACATCTGAAAGAAAATATAAAGCTGATATCTTTTATTTTATTTATTAGGAATATTTTTATTCCTTCTTTACTTTTAATCATTTTAATTTTGGTAAATGTAGATTTAACCTTAGAATGGAAAGTTGGCTTATTAGAGATGGCAATGCCACCTATGGTTTTGGCTTCTATTTATGTTATAGAAGCTAATCTTGATAAAGATACTGCTGTTTCATCTGTAGCTTCCGGAATAATACTTAGTTTTATCACTATACCTATTTTTTACTTGATTTTAGAAAGGATATTATAAAGAGAGAGCGAGCGACGGGACTCGAACCCGCGACCTATTCCTTGGCAAGGAATCGCTCTACCAACTGAGCTACGCTCGCATAATATATATATTATATGCAAAACCCGCCCGTATGTCAAACGGGACGGAAGATGGTCGGTATAGGACTTGAACCTATGACCCCCTGCGTGTCGAGCAGGTGCTCTGCCAACTGAGCTAACCGACCATTTTCAAAAGTGCCCCCAACGGGATTCGAACCCGTGTCGCCGGCGTGAAAGGCCGGTGTCCTAGGCCTGGCTAGACGATGGGGGCATATTCAATTTTTAGTGAGTCGCCTGGGAATCGAACCCAGGACCACCGGTTTAAAAGACCGGTGCTCTACCGACTGAGCTAGCGACTCATATAAGAGAAAAATATTATATCATATTTTTTGTTTTATTGCTTCCCATAATGCAATAGCTGTTGCAGATGAAACATTTAATGATGTAACTTTACCTTTCATTGGTATTGTAGCAATAATATCAGCTATATCTATAACGGATTTAGAAACCCCTTTACCTTCTGAACCTACAACCAATGCCAATGGAAATGGATATTTTATTTTGTCTATATCTTTTCCACCTTTTTCAACTACAACGACCCAACCACCCATTTTTTTGAAATTTTCAAGGGTTTGTCTCAAACTTCCTACTTTTGCTATTGGAATATGAAATACTGCTCCGGTAGAGCTTTTAACAACTACTTCATTTATAGGACTGCTTCTTTCTTTTGGAAGTAAAATTCCATTTGCTCCAAGGACTTCTGCTGTTCTTATTATATTTCCTACATTTTGCGGGTCGGTTATATGGTCTAATACTAATAAAATTCCATTTTCTTCTATAATTTTTTTTAACAATTTATTTTCATCAATATATTTTATTGGGCTTACTAATGCTATTACACCTTGGGTTTTCTTTGTACCGGCAAGCTCTTCTATCTTTTGTCTTGGCACTTTTTGCAGTTTAACTTTTCTTTTTTCTGCAAGTTCTAAAAGCTCCTTTGGTGGATGAGAATCATGGGCTATTAATATTTTTTCTAAGCTTCTTCCTGCTTTTAATGCTTCTATTACCGGATTTCTTCCCCAAATAATAAGTTTATTTTCCTGATTATCCAAATTTCTCTCCTACTTTTATATGGTATCCTCTTACTGCATCTAATGTAGAAATTGGTTTTGAGTTTGGAAATTGTAGCTGTTTTATCAATAAAGAACCTTTTCCTGTTTTAACTACTATTCCATTTTCTATTTTAACTATCTCTCCATAATCTCCGGCATATTCCTCATTTAGTGGCGTTGCATCTAATATTTTTATCTGCTCTCCTCTAAAATTTGTGTAAGCTTTAGGCCATACTTTTAAGGCTCTTATTTTATTAAATATCTCTGTAGCAGGCTTTGACCAATCTATTAAACCTTCTTCCTTTTCAATTGGCTTTGCATAAGTTGCTTTACTTTCATCTTGTGGTGTTGCAGTAGCTCCTTTTTGTATATCATCTAATACTTTTAGCAGTAGCTGACTACCTAATTTTGCTAATTTATCATGTAAGCTGATTATATCATCTTCATCTGTTATCTCTATTTTTTCTATTGCATATACAGGGCCGGCATCAAGCTTTTCTACAAGCTCCATAATTGAAACACCTGTTTCTTTTTCTCCTTCCATTATAGCTCTGTGTATAGGTGCTGCTCCACGATATTTTGGTAATATAGATGCATGAATATTTATTGTTTTATATTTAGGAATATCTAAAATTTCTTTTGGAATTATTTTTCCATAAGCTACAACCACAGATATATCCGGATTTAACTCTTTTATAATATTTATAATTTCCTGATTATTTTTTAATTTTTCCGGCTGATATACCGGAATATTATGTTTTATTGCAATCTCTTTTACCGGTGGTGGAGTAACCTTTTGACCTCTACCTTTTGGTTTATCAGGCTGGGTTATAACGGCTATTACCTGATGTTTTGAATTAATTAATGTTTTTAATACTTCTGCTGCAAACTCAGGAGTTCCCCAAAAGAGTATTCTCATTCTTTAACTCTTCTCCTTAAGAAGTTTTCTACCTCTATTATTAATACAGAAGCCACATATATTGAAGAATATGTTCCGAAAATTATTCCTATTAATAAAGCAATAGCAAAACCTTTTAATGCTTCCCCTCCAAATATTAAAAGGGATAATGTTGCAAATAATGTTGTAGCAGAGGTTATAACTGTTCTGGCAAAATTTTCATTTATACTTCTATTTATGATTTCTTGAATATTTTTCTTTCCTCTTATTTTTATATTTTCTCTAATCCTATCAAATACAATAATTGTATCGTTAAGTGAATAACCTAAAACTGTTAAAATAGCAGCTATTACAGTAAGATTTAACTCTAAATCAAATAAAGAAAAAATACCAAGGGTAATAATAACATCATGAAATTCCGGTATGATTGCAGCTATTGCAAAAACAGGTTCAAATCTATAAGCAAGATATGCCATAATTCCAAGCATAACAAAAATTATTGAATATATACTTGCTCTTCTAAGTTCATCTCCTACCATAGCATCTATAAAATCTATCTTTACAATCTCAAAATTGTCTCCATACTGCTTTTTTAAAGCATCTTTTACTTTTTGGACAATATCAGAAGATTTACCTTTATTTACAGATACTCTTATCTCATATTCATCTTTATTTTTTCCTACTTCTTGTATTAAACTATCTTCAAGTTTAACTTCTTTCAGGGCATTTCTAATTGTTGCAGTATCAGTTTTATTTTTGAATTTAACCTGTATTGATGTTCCTCCGGTAAAATCAAGTCCTAAATTAAATCCTTTTGTAAAGAATAAAACTATACTAAAAAATACAAGTCCAAAAGATATAATATAGCCTATCTTTTTTATTTTGAAAAAATCAATATTGGGTGGCTGGGAAAATAGGTTTCTCACTTTTCACTCTCCTAAAAAGCATATTTAAATGATTTTTTTCCACCGAGCATTAAATCAAGTAATAACTTTGTAAAAAATACTGCTGTATAAATTGTTATTATTGTTCCGATAGATAATGTTGCTGCAAATCCTTTTAAAGGTCCGGTTCCAAACTCAAACAATGCCAATGCTGCAATTAATGTTGTAAGCTGTGAATCTACAATGGCAGAGAAAGCCCTATTAAATCCTTCATTTATTGCAACCCTTAATGTTTTTCCTGCTCTTAATTCATCTTTTATTCTTTCAAATATAATTACATTTCCATCTACTGCCATTCCGATATTAAGAATGATACCTGCTATTCCCGGAAGTGTAAGGGTTATATCAAAAATAAGCATAGTAGTCCAAAGCAGTAATAAGTTAAAGACTAAGGCTATAATTGATATAAAACCGGAAACAGCATATCTTAATATCATAAATATTCCTACACCTATAAATGCAACAATTCCGGCAGTTATTGTTTTATCTATAGAATCTCTACCGAGGGTAGGCCCTATTACTGTTTCCTCAATTATTTCTACTGGTGCAGGTAAAGCTCCTGCTCTTAAAATAACTGCTAAATCATTTGCTTCCTCTGTTGTAAAATTACCTGTAATCTGCCCTGAAGATGTTATTCTTGACCTGATAACAGGAGCAGACATAACTTTCCCATCTAATACGATTGCCAATCTTTTACCTATCATATTGGCAGTTGCTTCTCCAAATATTTCTGCTCCTTCCGATGTAAGTTCAAAATTTACAGCAGGTTTTCCTGTCTGGTCTATAGAAGCCCTTGCATCTTTTAGCATTGCACCGGTTATAACAGGTATTTTCTTTACTAAAAAGTATTCTTTAACTTTCTGGCCATTAATTACTTCTTCTTGACCTTCTAATATCTCTAAATCTTCCGGTAATCCATTTGGAAAATCTTTAAGAAGTTCTTCTTTAGAAAAAGCTGATTTTACAACTTCTTTAAATTCAAGCTGTGCTGTTTTCCCTATAATTGTTTTAGCTCTTTCAGGGTCTACAACACCAGGTAGTTCTACCAATACCCTGTCTTTTCCTTTTTGGGCTATATTAGGAGATAATGTTCCAAACTGGTCTATTCTGTTTTTTAATGTTTCTACTGTTTGTTTCATTGTTGCCGTTTTTATTCTATTTAATTCAAAATCTTTAAATGTTATAATCAGATTTCCATTTTCACTGTCTATATTTATCTGAGGATATTTTTCTTTTAATATATTGATTGCAGTATCTAATTTTGTAGGGTCAAGTAAAGACAAGATTAGTTTATCTTTATCTGCTTTTATACTTAGAACATCTATATTTTTCTCTTTTAATAATTTTTCAATATCTTTCCCAAGATTTTGATATTCCCTTTCTATTACTTTATCTATATCTACTTTTAAAGTTATACTTATACCGCCTTGCAAATCAAGTCCAAGTTTAACCTGTTTTGTAAGTAAAAAATAGATAGATACAGAAAAAACAATAAATACAGCCAATATTTTCCATTTAATATCTTTCATTTATTTCCTCATGGTTAATTTATTATTAATAAGATTATACAGCAATAGAGATTAAAAAGAAAGTGGAGCATTTGGTGCCCTACTTTATAATAGATTAATGGATATTTTTCCAGATTTTTTTCTTCCATGCAAAAGTTAATCCGGCTAAAATTACTAAATAACCAAGAACCCATACACTAAGTCTATTTCTTTCTTCTCTATGTGGGTCAGCTATTTTATCTAAATATTCAACAGCTTTTTCTGTAGATTCTTTTGTTAATCCAAGTCTTGGCATAGATGTTCCGGGTAATACAGTTTGTGGATTATTTATAAATGTTATTAAATATTCTTCTTCCTTAGCTTTTCCAATTACTGATAAATCAGGTGGAACTTTGCCAAGATAAGCTTTTAAATTTTCAGGGTTTGTTTCTGCAGATATTTTTTGGTATTTAATACTATGACATCTGGAACATGCTTCTTTAATTATTGTTTCTCCGGATAAATCTTTATTTGCTATAGATTTTAGATAAGCAACAATATCTCCGATTTGTTCATCAGAAAGTTGTGCCATAGGAGGCATAGCAAATTTTGGATATTTAGTGGCTTCTTGTGGATTTTTTATAAAATTAGCAAGGAAACGCTCTTCTACAATACCACCAATATTAGATAAATCAGGAGGAACCACATTAAATGAAGCCATTGCAGTATTTGCATCTATACCTGCAGGTATATTTTCTTTTTTGATACTATGGCAAGAAGCACAATTTTGCATAAAAAGCTCTTTACCCTGGGCAGGGTCACCGTTGGTTATAACATCTTTTTTTAAATCTAAATAACTAAAATCAGGTTTTGGAATTGTTCCATGCATTACACTATGGGCATAAGGCTCTATCCCCCAATATCCCACTAAAACAATAACTATCAGTATGAGTAAAATCTTTAATTCTTTCATTATTCAATACCTCCATTTTGCTTTCTTTTTTCTATCTTAGAGATAATTGGTAATGAGATAAAGAAAGCAAAGTATATTAAACTACCTATAAATCCAAGCCATGCATAAAGACCTGTTGGAGGAAGTTTTCCAAGTATTGTTAAAAATACAAAATCCGCTATAAATATCCAGAAAGCTATTTTATAAAGTGGTCTATGCTTTCCACTAACAATAGGCGATTTATCAAGCCAAGGTAAAAATGCTGCTATAAACATACTTAAAACAAAAGCTATTAATCCAAGATTTTGACTGAAGAAAAATCCTCTTAACACTTCATAAAAAGCAAGGAAATACCACTCAGGATAGATATGCATTGGAGTTTGTAAATAATCAGCAGGTGTGAAGTTAATTGGGTCCATAGCAAATTTATAATTATAAAATACAAGATAGAAGAAGAAAATTAAGAAAACAGACATAACAAAAAATTCCTTAGCCATAAATACAGGCCAGAAAGGTATTCCTTTTCCTTTTTTCTTTTCTTCTTTTGTAAGTTCTATACCATCTTCATTATTACTTCCCGCTATTCTAACAGCATATAAGTGGATAGCAGTAAATATAATTAGCAGTAATGGCAATAACATTACATGTAAAGCAAAAAATCTTGTTAATGTGGCATCTTCAACTATATAGTTCCCTCTAATCCAGATAACAAGGTCAGGACCGATAAATGGAATTTTTTCAAAAAGTGTCGTGATTGTTTGGGCAGCCCAATAAGACATTTGTCCCCAAGGAAGTAGATAACCTGTAAAAGCAGTTGCTGCCATCAATACAAAAAGTATATATCCTGTAATCCAAACAATCTCTCTTGGTTTTTTGAATGAACCATAATATATTCCCCTTGCCATATGAATATACAAAACAAGGAACATAATACTTGCACCAACTGCATGGGTATGTCTAAATAACCATCCATATTCAACATCCATCATTATTGTTTTATTTACACTATCAAAAGCAAGATGTGCATCCGGTTTATAATACATTAAAAGAAATATACCACTTACAAATAAAATAGCCATAACTAACATTAAGAGAACACCAAAGCTCCAAAGGAAATTGATATTCTTAGGAACATAATATTCTGTAAGCATTACTTTAATTAATTCTTTAATTGCCAATCTTTCATCTAACCAATCTATAAACTTACCCATCTCTTAACCTCCTTTATGTTGTCAATCCTTTTTCTTTCATTTGTTTATATTCAGGACCTTCTTCTCCTAAAACAATAGTATTTCCTTCTATTTTAAATGGTGGAACATCTAAAGGTCTTGGTGGAGGTCCAAATATATTTTTACCACAGGCATCATACTCTCCACCATGGCAAGGGCAATGCCATATTTTCTTGTCTGCTTCCCAGTTTGGAATACAACCAAGATGTGTGCAAATTCCAGTTACTACTGTGTATTCTTCTTTAACAGTTCTGTCTTTACAGCTACCCATATCCGGAGTTCTTCTTAAAACAAATACAGGCTTTCCTCTCCATGCAACTACTTTTATTTGTCCCGGTTCCACAGATGACAAATCAAATTTCACAGTTGCCTGAGCTTTTACTTCCGGAAGTGGCTCCCATGTTTTATACATTGCATATAATACACCGGCTATACCAACTGCTGCCCAACCGCCCATTGCATAAAGCAAGAAATCTCTGCGGGAAACTTTTTCCTCTTCCATAATTTACCTCCTTATAAAATAAAATATTATTTCTTATCATTATCCTACACCAAAGTTTTAAGTAAGTTTGTAAATATTAACTAAACATAAATTATGATTATTATCATTGATAAACATCAATAAGTATACGAAATATGTTAAGATATTACAAATTATTTTTGAGGTTAATAATGAATAAATTCATTGTATTTATATTAATTTTAATCAATCTTTCTTTTGCCAGGATTAAAGCACCTGATTTTTCATTGAAGGATGAAAATGGAAAAACAATAAATCTCCAATCTTTAAAAGGAAATGTTGTTGTTTTGAATTTTTGGGGAAGGTGAAAAAATGGAGCAAAATATAAGCATCTTAGCAGCATTTTTAGCAGGTATTTTGGCATTTATTTCTCCTTGTGTATTACCAATTATTCCCGGATATATTGCATATATAACCGGTATGTCTGCATATTCTCAGGAAAAAAGAGATTTATCTGTCGTTTATGCAGCAATAGCATTTGTCATAGGATTTTCTATAGTATTTACTGCACTTGGTGCTGCAAGCACTTTTGTAGGTCAAATCTTACAAGAATATAAATCTGTCATCTCAAAAATAGCTTCTATTTTAGTAATTTTACTTGGTATTCATTTTACAGGCTTTTTTCAATGGGAAAAAGCTAAGCAGATATTAATAGGTTTTAGTTTAATATCTATTGGATTATTTATATTCGGTTATATTCAAACAAATCAGATTTTTAATATCTATTTTTATATCTTTATTTTATCTATCGTTTTAGATATTTTTTATTTTGCAGGAATATATAAAATTCTTTATGAACAAAAAACAACGGAAGTTAAAAAGAAACCACCGGGAGTTTTTGGAGCTTTTATTGTTGGGATAGCTTTTGCTTTTGGATGGACACCGTGTATAGGTCCTGTCCTTGGTGCTATATTGTTATATGCATCACAACAGGAAACTGTAATGCAAGGTGTTTATTTATTGTTTGCCTTTTCAATGGGTCTTGGAATACCATTTATCTTGACAGCAGCAGCAATAGATAGATTTTTCAAGGTATTTAATGTTATAAAAAGATATTTCCTTTATATTGAGATAGCCGGTGGAATACTTTTAATATTAATGGGAATACTTCTTCTTACCGGTGAAATTGAAAAAATAGGTGCAATCTTCTCTTGATACCTAATTTTTACATTTTCTTTAATTTTTCAATAACTTCTTTCAAATCTTTCTTTTTCTGATACTTTTCCAGATTTGATAATATTTTTATAAAATTTTCAAATAAGTTAGGATTTTCTCTTGTATTTGTTATTAAATTTTTTATATATAAATTTTTCTCTTTTTCAGATACAAAGATTTTAATAATTCCGGCAGAATACATACCATATAAAGCTCTTTTTACTATATAAGGTTGTTTTTTTGAGATATTTATTATATCTTTTACCGTTCTTTTCCCATCTACAAAATTGAGAATATATTCTTCATTAATTGTTAAATAAGCTATTTTAACTAAGTTTTCATAACCGATAGGCTTGTAAAATATCATTTCATCATCTATTACAGTTAAATCTTCTTTTGTTAGTTTTCTACTCAAATACATAATTATTTTCTCAATTGAAATATACTTATAAGGATAATCATCATACTTTATAAAACCGGAGCTGAAAGATAAAAAACCTTTTTTTAAATTAAGAATTTCTTGCAATCTAAATAAAGATAATGTATAAAGCTCTTCTTTTGTAAGGTTTTCTTTTAATAAAACTTGATTAAAATCTATTTCTAAGTAGATACCGAATATTTTATCTACTCTTCTTACATAAATAAGATTTCCTTCTTTAAAATAAAGAGCATAATTTCCGGTTCCGGTTTTTTCAATGGCTAAAATTCCATTTTTGTTTGATTTTTTAATAAATGAAAGCATATCCATCAAATTTAATGGATTTAATTCTAATTTATAACTCATTTTATATCTTTATAACAGGAATTAATTTATCATTCATAATCTGAACTAATTTAGTAAATAATTCTTTTGATGTTTTTCCATCTTCCGGAAATGTGGCTATACCTTCAATGATATCAAGTTTAAGTTTATTTTTTACCCTTTGAATAGCTTTTTCAGCATCTTTTTTTTCTGTATATGGGAAAAACATAAATACAAAATCTTCCTCTACCGGAGCTAATACATCAGAAGTTCTAACATTTTCTTTGAATAAAAAGATAAAATAATCTTCTTTTGCTTTAATTTCTTTAATTTTTGTTGCCAAATTTGGAAAGTAAATGAATGCAATGGAAAAAACTTTTCCATCTTTGTATCTTTTTATTCTTTCAATTTCAATTTCAACAACAGCTTTAAAAACATCAAAATCATAAATTAATAGTTCTTTCTCATTCATTTTTGTCCCCCCAAAAATAATATTAAAAAATTATTATACACTTTTTTTATAAAAATAAAATACCCTTTGTAAAAATGTGATAAATGAACCTATAGCTATTATAATTACTGCAATATCTATAAATGAGCTAAAAACACCAATTATTAATATAATACTTCTTTCCGGTCTTTCAAATATTCCAACTTTACAATCTATGCCAAGCCCTTCAGACCTAGCTCTTGTATAGCTTACCATAAAAGAAAAAATTATAGAGAGTAAAGATATAAAAAAGATAAAATCATTATTCCTCAGTAAATAACTAATAGCCATTAGTGGGAAAGCATCCGAAAATCTATCTATAACAGAATCCAAAAATGCTCCGAATTTTGTTGCCTGATTATATTTTCTTGCAAGATAACCATCAAATGCATCTAAAATATTTCCGATACTCAAAAATATACCGGCTATTATAAACTGTTTTAAAACAATAAATATAGAGCCGATAATTACAAAAATTAATCCAAAGATTGTTAATATATTTGGTGTTATATTTATTTTATATAAAAAATCTACTAATACTGCCGTTCTTTTCTCAAAAGCCGGTTTTATATTTTTTATTAAAGCACTCAATTTTGCAACTCTCTTGCTATTTTTATAAAATTTTTTATTTTTTGTATATCTTTTAATCCGGGTTTTATTTCAAGCTTAGAAGATGCATCTATTCCAAATGGTTTCATTATAGATAATATTTCTCCTATATTTTCCTCAGAAAAACCACCGGATATTATTATATTTTTTTCAAAAGGTTTTAATTTTTCCAGTAGTTCCAAATTAATCCTTTTACCGGTTCCACCATATTCACCTTCTTTATATGCATCTACTAAAACTATATAGCCTTCTTTTATAAACTCTTCTACTTTTTTAATATCTTCTTCATCTTTTATTCTTAATGCTTTTATAACTTTATTTTTCGGAAATTTTTTTACAAAATTTATATCTTCATCTCCATGTAGTTGGACAATATCAGCTATTTTTAATATCTCTTTTATCTCTTCTTCAGATGAATTTACCACAACAGCCACAAGTTTGGTTTTATCTGAAATTGAGTTTTTAATTTTTTTTACTTTTTCCAAAGGAATAAATCTTGGGCTTTTTTGATATAAAACCACACCTATATAATCTGCTCCAAGTTGCGATATCTCTTTTGCTTGATTTTCTTCAGTTATTCCGCAGATTTTTATAATCATTTATAAATAAGACCTTGTTTAATTTTTTTCTTTAATCCTTCTACTGACAATCCAAGTTTTTCCATTACTTCCCATGCTGGACCGGAAAAAGCAAATCTATCCTCTACACCATGTCTTATTAATTTTACCGGATAATTTTCAGATAAAACTTCTGCTACGGCACTGCCAAGTCCTCCTATTATAGAATGCTCTTCTGATGTTATGATTAATCCGGTTTTCTTTGCAGTTTGTATTATAAGTTCTTTATCTATTGGCTTAATTGAAGACATGTTTATTACTTCAACATCTATTCCTTCTTCTTCCAGTTCAAAAGCTGCTTGTAAGGCTATTGAAACCATTACACCGCAAGCTATAACTGAAACATCTTTTCCTTCTTTTAAGATATATCCTTTTCCAAGCTCAAACTGATAATCTTCCGGCATAATTACAGGGAATTTTTCTCTACCCATTCTGACATAAAATGGCTCTTTTATAAAATGGATTTTTTCCATAACTTTTTCCATTTCTATGCTATCAGCCGGCACGATTACATTCATATTTGGAAGAGTTCTCATTAAAGAGATATCTTCATTCATTTGATGAGATGCTCCATCCTGTCCTACTGAAACACCTCCATGTGATGCTACAAGCTTTACATTTAGTTTATTATATGCTATCTGTTGTCTTATAATTTCCCAAGCTCTTCCTGATAAAAATATAGCAAAAGAAGAAGCATAAACAGTTCTGCCTGAATATGCTAAACCGGCAGCTATACCTATCATATTTTGTTCTGCTATGCCGGCATTAAAGAATCTATCCGGAAATTTTTCATGAAATTTATGTGTTCTTGTAGATTCTGATAAATCAGCATCCAATATAACCATATTTTTATCTATTTCTCCAAGTTTAACAAGCATCTCTCCATAAGTATCCCTTATTGCTTTTTTAGGTAATTCATTTATTGATTTTATAGCCATCAATTTTTTTACACCTCCTACGTTTTAACTTAATTCAGCCATAGCTTTTTCGTATTGTTCTTTATTTGGTGCTACACCATGCCATTTAAAGTTATTTTCCATAAATGAAACACCTTTTCCTTTTATTGTATGAGCTATTATACAGGTTGGTTTTCCTTTTGTATTTTTTGCTTCTTCAAAAGCAGAAATTATTTGATTATAATCATGTCCATCTATTTCTACGGTATGCCAGTGAAAAGCTTGGAGTTTTTCTTTTATTGGATGAATATTTATAATCTGTCTAACATCTCCATCTATCTGAAGATTATTATTATCTATGATTGCACAAAGATTGTCTAATTTATGATGTCCGGCAAACATAAAAGCTTCCCATACCATTCCCTCCTGTATTTCTCCATCTCCAAGCATAACATAAACTCTGTAATCTTTATTTGATAATCTTCCGGATAAAGCCATTCCTATGCCGAAAGATAAACCCTGTCCAAGAGAACCGGTAGATGCCTCTACACCGGGTAATCCATGTTTATTTCCTTGCCATGCAGGATGTCCCTGTAATCTACTTAAACCATCTTCTGCATATCCTTCAGTTTTTCTATAAGTTAAAAGCTCTTCTCTTGGGAAATATCCGGCTTTTGCCAAAACAGAGTATAAAGCCGGTGAAGCATGCCCTTTTGATAAAACAAATCTATCTCTATCTTCCCACCAAGGGTCTTTTGGGTTATATCTCAAAACTCCACCAAAATAAAGCACAGTCATAATATCTATTGCAGATAAAGAGCCTCCCGGATGTCCTGACTGGGCATTATAAACCATTGTTATAATATCTCTTCTAAGTTCTTTGGCTATCTCTTTAAGCTTTTCAATATCTGCCATTTTACCACCTCTATTGCTTATTTTTTATCTGGGATATATTTATTTTGGCTAATGTAGTATCTTTTGTTTTAATTTCTATTTCTTTTGAATTACCATTATCTCTTAGATACTCTATAGCAAAATCGCCATATAGAATTTTTTCAAGTTTATCATTTTGATAAACAAGTTTATAATCCTTCCTGTCTACTATTAATTTATTGCTTTCACAGCTAAATTTATCATCATCTTTTAAATCAAATTTTCCTATAACAAGATTTCTAAATGAAAAATTGAGAATCGTGTTTAAATCCGGAAAATATAAAGATAAAACATTTAAAACTTCTTCTTTATTACATTCATTTTTTCCTTCTAATTTTACACAAATATTATTATTTTCTTTTTCAAGGGATACTATATTTTTACCAAATGGTGTATATACATTTATACTTTCTTTTTTGTCTATATCTCCTCTGATAATAGCCGGTAATCCTCTAAAGTAAAAAGCTCCTTGAAATGTAAATTTATCGGGAAGTTTATTATCAATACTTTTTATCTGCTGGAAATTTTGTGAACATACATAACTTGTTTGTTGTAAAGGAGCACAGGAAAATAAACCTACGGATAAAGTTGCTGTAAACAATAAATATTTCTTTTTAAACATCTTACTTTTCACCTTTTACTTTATTGATTAATTTAATTATTCTTTCTTTTTGGTTTGGCTCAGCTTCTCCTTCTTTTTCTATAATAGATAGAGCTTTTTGTAAATATTTTAAACCTTCTTCTATTTTTCCTTTTTTAATTAAAATTTCGCCGTAATGTTCATTTAGAGTAGGGTCTTCCGGCATAGAATCAAGAGCCATTTTGATATATTTTTCTGCTTCTTCTAAATTTCCTTTTTTATAATATCCCCAGCCGAGACTATCAAGATATGCCGGATTGTTAGGAGATAATAATAATGCTTTTCTAACAAGCTCTATTCCTTTATCTATATTTATTTCCCTTACTATATAAGAATATCCCAGATAATTTAAAGCATCCGGAAATTCCTGTCTTAATTCCAATGCTCTTTGTAAATTTTTTTCTGCTTCTTCCCATCTATTTAATTTATCTAAATATATAGCTTTCATAAAATAAAGGGTTGCATCATCTTTGGCTATTTTCAGGGCTTCATCTATAATTTCCAAAGCTCTTTTTGTGTTTTTTCTTTTATCTTCAACTTCTGCCATAGCCATAAGAACTCTATAATCAGAAGGGTCAAGTAAATACATCTTGTTATATGTTTCTATTGCTTTATCATAATTGTTTGATAATGTATATGCTGTCGCCAATCTTTCTAAGATTTCTTTATTATCCGGCTGTTTTTGTAGGATTTCATTATATATCTGTATTGCCTTATTATAATCTTCTATATTTTCATAAGCCATTCCAAGAATAAATTTTATAAATAGATTGTCTGGATTTTCTTTTGATAAATTTTCAAAATCTTGAATAACTTCCTTAGATTTACCTTCTTTTATATAAAGTAAGAATTTTTTCAAAACTGCATCTTTATCTCTTGGATTTATATCTATTATTTTATTTATAACTTTTTCTGCATTTTGATAATCTGCTTTATCTACATAAACTTGAAACAATCTGTTTAATATCTCTAAATCTCTTGGATTTTTTTCAAGAATTTGGTTATATAGCTTTATAGCTTCATCATACTGTTTATTTTGTCTGTAAATTTCTCCAAGTAAAATAGCTGCTTGTTTATTTTCCGGCTGTAATTTTAATACTTCTTGTAGATTTTGGATTGCTTTTTCTTTATTTTGCTCAAAAAGATAAATTCTTGATAGCAAAAAATATGCAGATGCTTTATCATGTTCTGAACTTTTTATTAATCTTTCTAAGGTTTCTTTTGCTTTTTGAAGGTCGTTTTTGACTATGTATAAATCAACGAGCATAGATAAAATCTTGGGATTGTTTGGAAATAATTTTTCTCCTTCTTGAAGAGTGGCTATTGCTTTATCTGTATCTTTAATTCTATTATAAACAGATGCTACAAAAAGATAAGTATCAACATTATCTTTAAAATGTTTTTTATATCTTTCTAAAAGAGATAATGCTTCTTCTTTTTTCCCAAGATGTAATGATAAAACTATTGTTTCTTTGTATATATAAGGAGTATCAGGTAATTTTTCTAAGGCTTTTTGACAATATTTATATGCATTTTCCAAATCACCATAACTTTTAGCTACTTTACAATAACCATACAGTTTGTAAGGATTTTCTTTTTGGCTAAAACTAAAAGCAAAACTATTTGAAAATATCACTGCATTCAAAGCAAAAAATAAAATTTTTTTCATAAAATTTCTCTCCTTATATAAAAAGAACAATTAAAATCTATGATAAGTTTTAGTTAGTTGCAAGTTTATCTTTTGCATATTCCATAAGTCCGCCGGTTTCAAGTATTTTTTTAAGATTTTCAGGTAAAGGTCTTATTTTATACTCTTTATTTTTAGTTAAATTTCTTACAACACCGTTATCCATATCTATCTCAAGTATATCTCCTTCTTCTGCTTCTTTTGCAATTTCTGGAGATTCAATGATTAAAAGTCCAAGATTTATAGCATTTCTGAAAAATATTCTTGCGAAACTTTCTGCTATAACTGCTGATATTCCGGCTCCTTTTATTGCAAGCGGTGCATGTTCCCTTGAAGAACCACATCCGAAATTTTTTCCGGCAACTAAGATATCTCCTTCTTTAACTTTTTGGGGGAAAGTTGGGTCTGCATCTTCCATAACATGCTTAGCAAGTTCCTTAGGGTCTGTAGTTACAAGATATCTTGCAGGTATTATCTGGTCTGTATCTACATCATCTTTAAATTTCCAAACTTTGCCTTTTAAAATCATCTATATAAACCTCCAAATTTGTTATAAAATTATTATATCAAACTTTAGGGGGTATGCTATGATTAAAATAGGTTTTTTTGAGGTTGAAGATTGGGAAAGATTGTATCTTGAAAAGAAAATAAAAGATTTAGGGATAGAAGCAGAAATCATCTTTTCAAAAGAGCCACTTGACAGTGGTTCTGTATCTTTTTATAAAGATATAGATATTGCTATTGTATTTATTTATTCTAAATTGGATAAAGATGTATTACAAAATTTGCCAAATCTAAAATATATAATTACCCGTTCTACCGGTTTTGACCATATAGATGTTGATTATTGTCGTAAAAATAATATAGTTGTTTCTAATGTTCCCGGATATGGTAATAACACGGTTGCAGAATATACATTCGCTTTAATACTTGCTTTGGCAAGAAAATTTAAACCTATGATAGAAAGAACATCAAGGGGAATATTTTCAAGGGACGGTTTAACTGGAATAGATTTAGCAGGTAAAACAATTGGAGTAATAGGAACCGGTAGAATAGGAAGCCATGTTGTAAAAATAGCCCATGGCTTTGGCATGAAAATATTAGCTTACGATAGACAAAAAGAAGAAGAGCTAATACAAAAATACGGTGTTGAATATGTAGGATTGGAAGATTTGCTTAGACAATCTGATATAGTAACTCTTCATGTTCCTTATACGAAAGCTACACATCATTTAATAAATAGATTTAATATAAAGCTTATGAAACTTGATGCGATGCTTATAAATACATCAAGGGGGCCTGTTGTAGAGATGGAAGCTATTGTGCAGGCACTTAAAGAAGGAAGACTTGCCGGTGGTGTAGGTCTTGATACATTTGAAGCCGAAGATGTATGGATAGAAGAAGAGTATTTAAAAAGAGATGATATTCCGGCAATAAAATTAAAAAAAGCAATGGAAGCTTTTTATGTTCTACATGCTGAAAATGTTATAGTTTCTCCTCATAATGCATACAATACAAAAGATGCTTTATATAGAATTCTTGATATTACTTTGAATAACTTAATCGGATTTTTAAATAATAATCCAAAAAATGTTGTTTGCTGTAAAGAATAAAAAAAGAGAGGTAAATCCTCTCCTTGATTTTAACGCCAGTTCGGAAATTAAACTAAAATTAATGCATTATTAGGAACATTTATTAATAACGCGAATTCGGAAATTCAAAAAGAGAAAGATTAAAATTTTAAAATTTTATCAATATCTTAACAAAAGAGATATAAATTAAATTTTGCAAATTTATAAAAATTTCACCTATTGTTTATCAACGGTTCTTTTCATTTTAGAATTGGCGTTAATTACTTTAAATCCTTCATCTTCCAAGGATTTTCCTATTACTTTTAAAATTCTCTCTTCATCATCTATAAGTAATACTTTAAACTCTTTTTTCATTTTTCTGCTTCCATTCTATCTTTTCTCATTATGTATATATATTTTGGTATTACAATAAATTCTTCATCATTTTCTATTTCATAACTGCCATTATTTACAGAGTAAGAACAAAATGCTGAAATAATGCTTCTTATCTGTCTTTTTGCCATTTTTCTTTCTTTAGAAATCATATTTTTATCTAAATAAATACCGGTTTTAGATAAATTGTATAATCTTTGTTCTATACCTTCCATTGTATCTTCTGCAAGTAAATCTTTTCTAATTATTTTTGATAAAAATTTATCTACATCTGTTCTTATTAATAATTTTTTTGTTTTATCTTTGATATTTTCAATATCTGCAAATTCAAATTTTAAAAACTCTTTTATTTTTCTTGCTAAATCTACACTATATTTTTCTTTTAATATTTCCGGTGTAAATTCATCTATTTTTATATTTTTTTTAATTGGGCTGTCAAAAGAGATTAATCTTGGTTTATAATGGTCTATAAACCATAAAACTCCTTCTTTCCAAAATTTATGAATTGCAACGACTTTTTTATTTTTATCTAAAATTGATACTATAAAACTTCTATCATCACCTACATTTATTCCTAAAAATATTTCATTAATTATCAATTTTTTATTTCTTCTCCTCTGCTATATATTTTATAACTTTTACTTTTTCTTGGGTTATTAATCCATTTTTTATAAGTGGTTCTATTTTCGGTAAAACTTTATTGATTCTTTCTTCTTTATCTATAATTTCTACTATTATTGGTAAATCTGAAGATATATCTAAAATAGAAGCTGCATGTATTATTGATGAAGCCCCATATCCCATTATTCCTCTTAAAACAGTTGCTCCGGCAATATCATTTTCCCGTAGTATCTCTATTATCTTTTTATAAAGTAATTTTCCATCTACTTTATCATCTTCTCCAATATGAATTCTAATTAATATAGCTTCTCCTTCTATTTTCATAATTTATCACCACCTATAATAATGTTTTAGCTAATATAAATCCAATATATGCAAATAATAAAGATATGAAAAAATTAGCAAATATATTTATTAAAGCTTTAATATAATCTCCATCTTGGGCAATTGCAAGGGTTTCATAAGTGATAGATGATAAGGTAGTAAAAGCTCCTAAGAATCCGGTAGCAAAAAATAATCTCCATAAAGGATTTAATGCAAGTTTTTCTATGGAAAGCACCATAAAAAATGAAAGTATAAAAGAGCCTATTATATTTACAATAAGGGTTCCATACGGAAAATCTGTCCCGAAATATTTAGCTGATAAAGTTGAGACTATATATCTACTTACAGCTCCAATACTACCACCTATTGCAATAACAATATATTTTTCCATCACTCAAACCTGTATTCATTTTCGCTTAATATTTTAAGTAATTCATTTTTAAATTCTTCTGTAGGATTTATATGAAAATCGCTATGAAGCATAATTTCGCAAATTGGTTTATTTTTATCATAAATCTCTATGATTACTTCCTTATCTCCTTTATGTTTCAAAAATAGCTCTTTTATTTTTTCTGATACTGAATTTAAAGCTTTTTCTTTTGTTAATTTAATCCTTAATGCTCTAATATTTTCATGGATTTTTTCTATTGGTTCTATATTGTTTACTGTCATTGAGATTGCCTCCTGTTCTTCATCTATATCTATAAATCCTTCTACTATTACTATATTATCTTCCTTTAATAAATCTTTGTTTTCCATTTTATCAGGAAATGCTCTACAATCTATATTTCCGGATTCATCTTGTAATGTAAATACTGCCATAAGGTTTCCATTTTTTGTTTTTTTGAATTTTAAATCTGTGATTATACCGGCTAATTTATATTTTTCTCTTTGGGTGAAATTTTTATTTTCTATCTCTTCTTCATCTTTTTCTTTGTTACTTAATACTATATCCTGTATATCGGATATTCTCGGTATTCTTTCTTTGTTTCTTAACTCTTTTTTATATGCGTTTATAGGATGTCCTGATAAATAAAATCCAAGAACTTCTTTTTCGTATGATAATTTTTCTTTTTCTGTCCATTCTTTTATATTGTTTGTATCATAACTATGTTTTATTTTTTCGGTAGATGGTGCCACGCTGAATAGTGAAACTTGACCGGCTAATTTGCTTTCTCTTTCTTTTTGTCCGGCTTCTAAAACTTTGTCCACATTTGCAAATAATATCCATCTTGGTATTTTTTCAAAATCAAAAGCTCCGGCTTTAATTAGAGCTTCAAGAACCCTTTTATTAACTACCTTAGAATCTAATCTTGATGCAATATCAAATAAATCTTTATAATTTCCATTTTTCTCCCTTTCTTTTTCTATCTCTTTTGCTGTTTCTTCTCCTACGTTTTTTATTCTTTTTAGACCGTATCTTATTTTTTTGTTATCTTCTATATAAAAATCTGCTTTACTTTTGTTAATATCCGGTGGAAGTAATTGTATATCAAAATTTTCCATATCAAGTAATAGATTTAAGAATTTTGTATCATTATTTTCTGTTGATAACTTTACCATAAAGAACTCTTCCGGATAGTATTTTTTTATATAGGCTGTCCAATATGTTAAATAGGCATAAGCTGTAGAGTGGGATTTATTAAATGAATAAGATGCAAATTTTTCTATATCATTCCATAGAGATTCTATTTTTGCTTTATCATAGCCTCTTTCTACTGCTCCGGTTATAAATCTATCTTTCATTTTTGCCATAGTTTCTGCGTTCTTCTTACCTATGGCTTTTCTAAGGGTATCTGCTTCTGCCATACTAAAACCGGATAGTGTATTTGCCATAAACATGATTTGCTCTTGATATGATATTATCCCGTAAGTTTCTTTTAATATATCTTCTACTTCCGGAAATGGATATTCTACCGGTTTTCTTCCGTGTTTTCTTTCTATATATTCATCAACCATACCACTCATCAAAGGTCCCGGTCTAAATAGTGCCAATATAGCAATTATTTCATCAAATTTTGTTGGTTTTAATCTAACTAACAAATCCTGCATTCCTTTGCTTTCAAGCTGAAATACGCCGGTTGTTCTTCCGGAAGATATTAATTCATAAACTTTTTCATCAGATGTATCAAGAGATAAATAATCTATATCTACTCCATGTCTTTCTTTTATTACCCTTTTCATAAAATCAAGTTCTGTAAGGGTTTTTAGCCCAAGGAAATCCATTTTTACAAGACCAAGTTGCTCAAGGGTTTTCATATCAAACTGGGTTGCTCTGTTTCCGTCTTTATCTATATATACCGGAACATAATCTTCTAACTTTCCTGGAGCAATCACAATACCTGCTGCATGGATACCTGTATGTCTTGCAGAACCTTCTAATTTTTTAGCTAAATCAAGAAGTTCCCTAACTCTCTCATCTTTTTCATAAATTTCTCTAAAAGCCGGATTTGCTTCAAGATTTTCTTCTATTGTTAATGTGCTTCCCTGAACCGGTCCCGGAAGTATCATTTTTGCTATTTTATCTGCTTCCTGATAACTAAATCCAAGAACTCTTGCAACATCTCTAATAACCATTTTAGATTTCATAAAGTTAAATGTTATAATCTGGGCAACGCTTTCTTCTCCGTATTTTTGTTTTACATAATCAATAACCTTATCTCTTTTTTCCATACAAAAATCAACATCAATATCAGGCATAGATATTCTTTCCGGATTTAAAAATCTCTCAAAAATTAATCCATGTTTCAACGGGTCAACATCTGTAATACCAAGAGTATAAGCAACAAGAGAACCTGCTGCTGAACCTCTAGCTGGACCTACCGGAATACCATTTTTTTTAGCATAATTAATAAAATCCTGAACGATTAAAAAATATTCAGAAAATCCCATATCTTTTATAACTTTAATTTCATATTCCAATCTTTCTTTATATTCTTTTGCTTTTTCTTCCGGTATCTTTGCTTTTTCTAATCTCTTTTCTAACCCTTCCCTTGCAAGTTTTTCAAAATATTCATCCGGTGATAAATCTTCTTCTATTTTAAATTTAGGAAATAGATAACCTCTTGTTTGGGCAGTATCTATCTCAAGATTACATTTTTCTGCTATCTCCATAGTATTTCTGAGATATTCTTCATATCCTTTAAATTTTTCATACATTTCTTCCGGCGAAGCAAAATGAAGACCTCTAACCCTAAATTGAAAACCTTTTCCATCTTTTTTTGTTGTTTTTGTTTGAAGAGCCATTAGAATATCATGGGCTTGATAATCTTCATAATTTAGATAATGGGCATCATTTGTAGCTACAACTTTTATACCCAGTTTCTTTGCTATTTCAAGAATACCTTTATTAGCCCTATCTTGCTCCGGAAGTCCATTTGATTGTATCTCAAAATATAAATCATCTCCGAAAATCTCTTTTAATCTTTTTGCCTGTTTTAATGCTTCTTCATCTTTTCCATTAGCAAGAAGATGAGGAACAAAACCTTTTAAACAGGCAGTTTGGCATATCAAACCTTCATGATATTTTTCCAAAAGTTCCCAATCTATTCTTGGTTTATAATAAAACCCTTCTGTAAAAGCTAAAGAAGATAATTTCATAAGATTTTGAAAACCTTTTTTATCTTTTGCATGTAAGATGATATGATAATTTTTATCATTTAACTCATCATCTGAACCTTTACCTTTTTTCTCAAATCTATTTCCGGCAAAATAGGCTTCTATACCGATAATGGGTTTTACACCAACTGATTTCATCTCTTGATAAAACTCTACTGCACCAAAGATATTTCCGTGGTCTGTTACAGCAACAGCTTTATAACCATACTCTACTGCTTTTTTTGCCAAATCCTTTATCTTAATTGCCCCATCAAGTAATGAATAATGTGTATGTAAATGTAAATGGACAAAATCTTTTGACATTCTTTATCCTCTTGTTTAAAATTTTTAGGAATTTATAATTTATAATAAATAAAGATAAAATTTCAACTTAAAAAAATAGAGGTGGCAGAATATGTTAAAAGGCATAGCTATTTTGTTATTGATTTTTGCAGAATTTTCAATCTCAATGGCTAATGAGCTATCCCAAAAAAGAGAAGAAATAAAACAAAAGAAAAATGAGCTTGATATTTATTATCGTCAAGAACAGATTAAAATATTACAAAAAGCAGAAGAATGCTTAAAAAATGCAAAAACAAAAGAAGAAAAAAAGGAATGTAAAATCAAAGAAAAAGAAGAAAAAGAAAAGCTAAGAGAGAAAATAAAATCAGAAAAAGAAAAATTAAAAGCCCAAGAGCAGGAGTTAAAAATAAAATATTATGAAATGAAAGCCCAAAAAGAAAGAGAAAAAATGAGGAAATATCAATGATAGAAAATATAGAACAGATAAAAAAAGATTATGAATTTGATAAAACAGATGTAGAGAGAATATTAAGTATAAAAGATATTATGCAGGGATATGCAGATGAATTTATAGAAAGATTTTATAGATTTATATTTAGGTTTCCGGAAGCTTCTAAATTTTTGAAAAATGAAGAGATAATAAACAGGCATAAAATAAAAGTTAAAGAATGGTATTTAAAACTTTTTGAAGGAAATTATAACCTTGAATATTTTTTAAGATTAAATAAAATTGGAGAAGTTCATGTAAATATAGGGCTTCCTACCCATTATGTTAATGCAAGTTTTAATTTTGTAAGAAGATTTATTATAGAAAAGATAAATTACCATATAGGAAGTGGTGAAGAAAGAAATCAGATAGTAGCATCCATAGGCAAATTACTTGATATGAACCTTGATATTATAACTATGGCTTACAGAGAAGAAGAATTATCAAAACTTGCTGTTATGTCTAAATTTGAAAAATCTTTATTTTATATATCCCGTAAATTTGCAGATATATTAGATATAGCAGTTCTTGTAGCTTTAATTATTGTTGCATTATTAGTTTTTGCTTTATTTTTCTATGATTTATACAAACTTACATTTGGAGTGGTTGATTTTGAATATGGTATATTATCATTACTCGGTGCACTTTTAATAATGTGGGCTGTAGGAGAGCTAATGTCAGAAGAAATTAAACATTTTAAAGGTGGAGGATTTGCTTTATATGTATTTATTGGAATTGCCCTTGCAGCTATGATAAGGAAAATACTGATTGCTTCTTTATCTGCAGAAAAAAGTGTAGAACTACTTTATTATTCAGCAGTTATTTTATCCCTTGGTGTAGTATTTTGGCTGATAAAAAATAAAGAAAATAGAAGTTAATAATAAATCTCGCATTTATATTTTTCACTTTCCGGCTGAATTGTGATATGGTTTATACCTTCTTTTGATAATATTTTTTCAATATTGGATAAAATTTCATCAAAGCCGGATATGGATATATCTTCTAAAATAATATGGGCTGAGAAATAAATATCTTTATCTGATAAAGCCCAAAGATGGACATCATGTATATCTTTTACAGCCGGTAAATTTTTAATATCCCTAACTATTTTATCTATATCAATATGCTTAGGTGCTCCTTCCATCAATATATAAAAGCTCTTTTTTATAATTGGGATACTCTCTTTAAAGATATATACACTAAATAAAATTGAGATAATTGGGTCTATCCAATACAGATTAAACAGATAAATAAAAATACCACCTATAACTACTGCCAAAGAAAGTCCGGCATCAGTTATAAGATGTAAGTAAGCAGATTTTATATTAATATCTTCATCATGATGATGGTGATGATTATCTTCATGGTGATGGTGATTATGCTCTTTTAATACAAAAGCAGAAATACTATTAATCACAAATGCAAAAAATCCAACTACAATAACATATATACTTTCTACCGGCTCCGGATTTAATAATCTATTTATAGAAGATATAAATATTACAAATATTGCACCTATTAAAAAAGATGTATTTATAAAAGCTGCAAAAACAGGAGAACGCAGATATCCAAAAGTCATATGCAAAGAAGGAGATTTTCTCATAAAGATAATAGCTATCAAAGATATAACCAGAGATATAACATCTTGTAGATTATGCAGAGCATCTGTTATTAAAGATAAAGAATTTGCTATAATTCCAAATATTATCTGTCCCAAAACAATGGCAATATTTAAAGCTATAACAATGCTTAACTTTTTTAAATTATCGTTATTATGCTCTTTTTTTCCTTTTGCTAAAAATTCCATTAAAATTTTATCCTTTTGAAATTACATATCCATACATTTTACCAATATTTTGCCCTTTTAGTAAATATCCAATTTCCCTTAATGTAGCACCGGTTGTCAAAACATCATCAAAAACAAGAATATTTTCTCCATAAAATTTAGTATCTTTTCTCAATGAAAAAGCATTTATCAAATTTTTATTTCTTTCTTCTTGATTTAGCTCCATCTGAAATTTTGTTTCTTTTGTTTTTATAAGAAAATCTTTTATCATATACTTAGGAAATATATTTATCAAAATCTCATAAAGATGATTAAAACCTCTTTTTCTCATAACCTTCTCAGATAAAGGAATATATAAAATAGTTTCTATATTATTTTGCTTCACAATGTTGAGAATATCTTCTTTTATGATACCGGCAATTGTTTTTGATAAAGATTTTATTTTTGAAATTTTGTATTCTGTAATAATTTCTTTTATATGATAGTAAGTTGTGTAGTGATATATATATTCATATAATCTCTCTTTCTTACAACTATCACAGAAAAGATATCTATCATTTAAGGATATTCCACAACTTTTGCAAAAATTTATCTCTAATTTTTCTATCTTGGAAATACAGTCTTCACATATCAGATTTTGGTTATCAAAAATAAATGGCATACCACATTTAACACATTTTCTTGCAAAAATTAAATTTAACAAAGTTTTCATAATAAAGATTTTACCAAAATTATTGTATAAGTTCAGAATGATAGTATACACCTGCCCTTTTTATTTATAATTTTTAGAAAAAAGGAGGCAGGTAAGATGAAAGGAAAAGTTGGAACAGCTACTTATCTAACAAAACTATTTCCTAAAACTATTAAAAACATCATTGATACTTCTAAACTACCAAAAGAAGCAAAAGTCAGATTTAATTTCATTAGTTACTATCTTAAACATAAGAATATTTCTAAAACATGTAGACATTTCGGTATATCAAGAAGAACATTCTATAAATGGTTTGAAAGATTTAAAAGGTTCGGTATTGATGGATTATATAATAGACCAAAAACTCCAAATAACAAAAGAAAACCGGAAATAAGAAATAAATATAAACATGAGATAATAGCTATAAGGCAAAAATATCCAACATGGAGTAAAGAAAAGATAGCATCATATCTTCATCAAGAAAAAGGAATAAAAATATCACCATCTACTATATATAGAGTATTAAAAGAAGCAAATTTAATAGAAAGATATAAAGCAAAGAAAGAAGAAGAAAGGGGAAGGAAAAAAACAGTGAAGAAAAGGACAAAGAAAGGATTAAAAGCATCCTTTCCAGGGGAAGTAGTGCAGATAGATGTAAAACACCTACCCTGGAAAGGCAAAACATATTACCAATTCACAGCTATAGATAAGTATAGCAGATTATCCTATGCAAAGCTATACAAAACTAAAAGTTCAAATAAAGCAAAAGAGTTTTTTATGGAGATGGAAAAATATTTTGGATTTGAAATAAAGAAAGTTCAAACAGATAATGGAAGTGAATTTTTAGGAGAGTTTAACAAATATCTGAATGAGATAGGAGTAGAGCATTATTATAGTTATCCAAGGAGTCCGAAAACTAATGCAAATGTGGAGAGGGTAATAAGGACAATAGAAGAGGAGTTATGGTTTATAGAGGGATTAGATTTTTATATAGAAGAACTGAATAAGAAATTAATGAGATATATAAGGATATACAACTTTATAAGACCGCATCATGCACTTGGTTATAAAAGACCAGCAGATTTAGCTTATGGAATGTGATATAATTTTTTTAGGTGTAGGTGTATACCATGTACTGAACGAATACAATTATTTCTGTTATAATATTTTTTATTATATAAAGTGAGGATTTAGATGGTACAAATCTTTAAAAAATATCTAACAGCAATATTAGTGTTATCTCTTTTTCTTATTTCTTCTTATCTTATTTATAAAAAACTTTATGTTAAAGAGCTGCCACCAAATATTATTATAGGTACCGGAAAAATTGACGGAGATTTAACAAATATTAATACAAAATATGTCGGTAGAATAAAAAAAATATTTGTAAATGAAGGAGACAAAATAGAAAAAGGACAAATAATAGCTATCATTGAAAGCAAAGAATATGAAGCTCAATATAAAGCAATACAATTTCAAATAGAAGCTAAAAAAAAGATGTTAGAAAGCCAAAATATTGAACTTAACATTGCCAAGGGAATATTACCTGAAGATACAGAAAAAGCAAAAGCTTCCTTAGAACTAAGAAAATCAGCAATAAAAGAATTAGAAAAAAATATAGATACCTTGGAAAAAGTAGTTGAGCAAGATAAAAAGGATTATGAAAGATATAAAAATCTATTAGAAAAAGGTCTAATTCCAAAGGAAAAATTTGAAAAAATTGAATTACAATTAAAAAAAGATATAAATCAATTAAATGCATTATTAGATAAAAAACAACAATTAATAGCAGAAATAAATATATCAGAAAGCAATTTAAAACAATCTATACAAAATCTTAAAAAGATAGATGAGCTTGAAAAATCTATATTAGCATTAAAAGATGAAATAAACACCTTAGAAGCTCAAAAAGAACAGATTGAAGCTATTTTGGAAGAGATGAAAATAATATCTCCATTAAATGGATATGTTATTGATAAAATAGCAAATGAAGGAGAAGTTTTGGGAGCAGGAATGGCTGTTATTACAGCAGTAAATCAAGATGATTTATATCTAAAAATGTTTGTAGATACTATAGAAAATGGAAAGATAAAATTAGGAGATAAAGGAGTTATATTTTTAGACTCAAATCCTGATATGCCAATTCCTGCTGTTGTAGTGAAAATTTCCCAAAAAGCAGAATTTACACCAAAAGAAGTAGCAGTAAAAGAAGATAGAATACAGAGAGTTTTTGCTGTTCATTTAAAACCTGTTTCACCAAATCCGCTTTTAAAACTTGGAATACCGGCAATAGGAGTTATATCTATAGATGGGAAAGGACTTCCAAAAAGCTTAAAAGATATACCTGAAATATGATGAAAGCATTAATTGTTAATAACATTACCGTTGAATATAGAAAAAAGATAGGAATAAAAGATGCATCCTTTGATGCAGAAGATGGAGAAATTATTGGTTTTATAGGTGCAGATGGTTCCGGAAAAAGTTCTTTATTACATGCAATAGCCGGCACAATAAAATTTAAAGGAGAAGTGATATATAAAGGATATAGTTATCATTCTCCTTCTGAGGCAGAAAATATAAAACAATTTATCGGATTTATGCCACAGGGAATTGGTCTTGTCCTTTATCCTCTTTTAACTGTAAAAGAACATTTAGATTTTTTTACAGCAATAAGAAATATAAAAAAAGATAAAAATTATTGGCAATATAGAGAAAGTTTATTAGAAATGGCAGGTTTATCAGAATTTCAAGATAGGTTAGCAAAAAATTTAAGTGGTGGTATGCAACAAAAACTTTCTTTAATATGTACCCTAATTCATAAACCAAAACTTTTGATAGCTGATGAGCCTACTACCGGAGTTGACCCATTAAGTAGAAGAAAGCTATGGGAAATTATAGATGATAATAGAAAAAAAGAAGGAATAATTGCAATTGTCAGCACAGGTTATATGCAAGATGCAGAAAAAATGGATAAAATTCTTTTATTTGATGAAGGAATGGTTATAGCAAAAGGAAAAGGCGAAGAATTAAAAAACTCTATTGCTGAAAATGTATATATAGAAACGAGTTGTTCCGATGATTGTTTTACTTTTAATAAAAAAACATACTCAATAAAACCTTTAAATGCTCCTCATGCTAAACCGGAACTTGAAGATATATTTTTTATAACAGCTTTAAAAAAGTACAAAGATATTCCGGATATAAAAATAGAAGATAGAGAAACCAAAGCAGATATACCGGAAGTTGTGATGGAAGCAAAAGGTCTAACAAAAAGGTTTGGAAGTTTTGTTGCAAACAAGAATATTGATATGATTATAAAAAAAGGAGAAATTGTAGGATTACTGGGTCCAAATGGTGCAGGAAAAACAACTTTTATTAAAATGTTACTTGGATTGCTTCCTATAGATGAAGGAGAGCTGATATTACTTGGAAAGAAAATAAAAAGTTATAAAGATAGATTAGAATTAAAATCAAAAATCGGATATGTAAGCCAAAGGTTTGCCCTCTATAATGATTTGACGGTTCAGGAAAACCTGATATATTTTTCTAATATACATCAAATCCCTATCTCAAAAGCATTAAGTAGAATAAATAATCTTGCAAAGGGGCTTAGATTTGAAGAATATCTAAATTATCTTCCATCAGAATTACCCTTAGGAATTAATCAAAGAATTTCTGTAGCTGCAGCATTAATACATGAACCATTAATTTTATTTTTAGATGAACCTACAAGTGGTGTAGATGCCATTGCAAGAGCACAGCTTTGGAAATTATTACATTTACTTAAAGTAAAATGGGGAATTTCCATATTGATAACTACTCATTATATGAGTGAAGCAGAATATTGTGATAGGGTAGTTTTATTTAAAGATGGGGAAAAAGTTGCAGATTCTACAATAAAAGAGTTATATAACAGATTTCCGGATGCAAAAAATTTTGAAGAAATATTTGTTAAATTTTATGAATAAGTTAAGAAGGATTTATTGAAAATGAATTTAAATGTTATAAAAGCTTATTTAATAAAAGAAATAACGGAAATTGTCAGGTCAAGATTAATTATTGCTATTTATCTTCTTCCTACAATGATAATACTATTATTTGGATACGGTATTAGGATGGAAGTAACACACACAAGAACAGCTATAATTGATTATGATAAATCAAAATTATCTAACGATTTAATATCAAAATTTGAGCATTCTAAATATTTTGATGTAAAATTTTATGATATAGAAGAAAATAAAGCCTTAAATTTGATGAAACAAGCCAAATTAGATGCCTTAATTATAATCCCTGAAGATTTTGAAAAAAGGGTTTTAAAAGGTCAAAAAACAGAAATCGGTATTTATATTGATGCTTCCTTTCCTATGAGAGGCACGACTATTGAAAGCTACATACAGGGGATTTTATTAGATGTATCAACCGAATATTTAAAAGATTACCCAAAAAAATATTTAATATCAGTAAATCAAAGGATTTTATTCAATCAATCAATGAGAGATGAAAATGCTATAGTCCCCGGTCTTTTGGGAATAATTCTATTTGTTGCACCGGCTATTTTATCAGCTTTACTTATCGTGAAAGAAAAAGAAACCGGAACAATTTTTAATTTTTACTCTTCTCCTGTAAATAAAATAGAGTTTTTAATAGCTAAATTAACTCCTGTTTTCTTACTTCATTCAATAAATATTTTTATTTTATTTCTTTGGGCTGTATATGTTTTTGAAGTTCCATTTAGAGGAAATTTTTTTATTTATTGGATAACATCTGAAATTTATGTTTTTATTAGCCTTTCTATAGGTCTTTTAGTATCAATCATTACAAAAACACAGATAGTTGCAATTATAATGACAGTAGTTATAACCGTTCTTCCCGGATTTTTATATTCCGGTATTATTATGCCTATATCATCATTAAGAAATGAAGCTTATATTGAAGCACATCTTTTCCCTGTAATGTATTATAACCATATTATTTATGATACTTTCCTGATAGGTCAGGGTTTTTCTTCTGAAAAAAATATTCTTTACTTTTTTATCTTAATTTTGTATTCTTTATTACTTTTAACAATTGGAGTTAGGTTTATGAAAAAGGAGCTTTGATGAGAACTTTTTTTACTGTTTTTATAAAAGAAATAATCACTTTTTTGAGAAGTTGGGGACTTGTTTTAGTTGTTTTGTATTCTTTTGTGGTAGATGTTTATATAGCCGGTAAAGGTTTTGAAGTAAAACCAAGAAATGTTTCTATCGGATATGTTGATTATTCAGATAGTGTTCTATCAAAAAAGATTTTATCTCATTTTCATCAGCCGGAGTTCCAATCTCCAAAAAAATTTAATTCAGAAAAAGAACTGAATAAAGCTATCTTTAATAAAGAAATAATTGTAGGAATAATTTTTGAACCGGATTTTGAAAAAAATTTAATTAAAAATGGCAAAACACAAATAAATGTTTTACTTGATTCAACAGCTGCAGCCCAATCTTTTATAACCTTATTTTATATTCAAAATATAATTTTAAATATATCTGATTTAAAATTGCCGGTTGAAATAAAAACCCATAAGCTTTTTAATCAAAATGCCGATACTCAAAAATTTTTATCTTTTTCAGAATTTTTATCTACTCTAACTCTCATGGGTGTTATTTTATCAGCAATTGTTTTCGTAAGAGAAAAAGAAAAAGGGACTTGGGATTTAATGCTTCTTATGCCTGCTAATTCAAAAATTATAATTCTTGCAAAAAGCTTTTCTCAAATTGTAATAATATTAATATATGCGACAATAAGTATTGGCATTGTTTTATTTGGTGTTTTTAAAGTGCCTATTAATGGAAGTTTTTTTGTTTTTATAATTTTAACTTTAGTATATTTATTTTCTGTAACAGGTATTGGTTTATTTATAGCATCTATTTCTAATGATATGTTAAAAGTGGCTCAATCTTCAATTCTCATTATTATGCCAATGATATTTTTAAGTGGTGCATGGACTCCTATTTATTCTATGCATCCTGTTATTCAATATTTATCTTATTTATCACCTTTAAGATATTATATTGAAGGAAGTTTAAGTATATTTTTTAGGGGAACTCCTTTTATAGAACTAATTCCTTATTTTGTAGCTTTATCTATCTTAAGTTTAATACTTTATATATTTGGATTTAGGAAGATAGGTAGATTATTTTAAATATAGATTTATGATATAATTAAGAAAAAAGGATGAGGATTTAGATGGTAAAGAAAGTTGTTGTAGATATTGAAGGCACTATCTCTTCTATATCTTTTGTAAAAGATGTTTTATTTCCTTATTCTGAAGCTCACCTAGAAGAATTTATCAAAAAAAATATAAATAATCCGGAAGTTCAGGAAGTTTTAAACCATATAAATAAAGAAGTAGGAAAAAATCTATCCGTAGATGAAGCAATTAATCAATTAAAAGAATGGATAAAAGAAGATAAAAAAATTACTCCATTAAAAACTATACAAGGGCTTATATGGGAAGAAGGATATAAATCCGGTGAGCTCAAATCCGATTTATACGAAGATGCTTATAAAAAATTAAAGGAATGGAAAGAAAAAGGTATTGATATATATGTATATTCTTCCGGCTCTGTGAAAGCTCAAAAATTATTTTTCTCCCATACCCAATATGGAGATGTAAATTATTTATTTTCAGGATATTTTGATACAAATATAGGTAGCAAAAAAGAAAGTAAATCTTATAAAGAAATAGCAAAACAGATAAATGAAAAACCGGAAAATATATTATTTTTATCAGATATAGAAGAAGAACTTAATGCAGCAAAAGAGGCAGGATTCCAAACCATAAAAGTAGCAAGATATGGCAATAATGAATCTAAGCATAAAGTAATTACAAATTTTGAAGAATTAGGAGATTTACTATGAAACATCTAACACCGGAGCAGATAGAAGAACTAAGAAATATATTAATTGAATGGAAAAATAAACTTTTGGAAGGAACAAGACAATCTGTAGGTGAAACTATGTCTTATCAAGGCGGAGATGAGATAGATAGGGCAGATTTAGAAGCAGATAGATTACTTACATTAAGAAATCTTGACAGAGATAGAAAATTGCTTAAAAAAATAGAATATACCCTTACAAAAATAGAAAACGGAACTTACGGTATATGTGAAAGTTGTGGTGCAGAAATTCCTTATAAAAGATTAAAAGCTAGACCGGTAGCAAGTTTATGCATAAATTGTAAAGAAAAGCAGGAAGAAGAGGAAGAATGATGGTTAAAATTACCGAATATGATGCTCTTATAGTTGTAGATATGCAAAATGATTTTATGCCGGATGGCATATTACCTGTAAAAGATGCAGATAAAATAGTTCCTGTATTAAATGAATATATAAATAGATTTGCTGAAAAAGGACAACCGGTATTTTTTACAAGGGATTGGCATCCGGAAAATCATATCTCATTTAAAGGATATGGTGGAATATGGCCACCCCATTGTGTTCAAGAAACAGAAGGAGCAAAATTCCATAAAGATTTAATAATCCCATCTGATAACAAATTTATTATATCAAAGGGCTAACAACAGCACCTTGATTTTTTAATTATATTTATCTATAATTACTAGCATGAGAAAGTTATTAAGAATTAGTCAAGCATCACAAATATTGAGAGTATATAAATGAGTAGCATAATACTATCATACAGTCTAACCCTACCACAAAGCATATATCCACATTTAGATTATCTAATATCAATAAACAAAAGAAAGATAAATAACTGGATAAATAATCTATGGAACAATGAAACATTAAATAAATTAAAACAATCAGGAAAAGCTTTAACTATCCTAAAAAAAGATATAAAAAATGAAGAAAAATGGATACCATCAAGAGTATATAGAAACTCCTTAGAATTAACCGGACAAATACTTCGCTCTCAAATAGAAAGAAAAGAAATATATGAATTTATGGTAAATCATCCCTGCACTATATTTTGGAATGAAAATTATTTAGCAGACCATCTACAAAAATCACCATTATTTATATTAAACATACAAAGACAAATAAGAAAACAATTTAAAAAAGGATATATAGAAAAAGATTATCTTAAAGCA
>NZ_FXTX01000006.1 GCF_900182795.1 Venenivibrio stagnispumantis | reverse complement strand
AAGGATATATACAAAAAGGAGAGATACAAAATAGAGCAGTTAATAGGGAATATCAAGAATGAATTTAAAGATAGAGATAATTTAAAGGATTTAGAGATGGCGAGATTACATGTAATAGCCAGATTTATAATTTATAACATAATAGTTCTTGCGAAAATTATTTTTTTCCTTATTTTTTGGTCATTTTTGAGAGTAACTTTAGAAACAAGGAAAATCAACTATTTTGGATTTTTCAAACAGCCTCAGTTCTTCTTTTGATGAAAAATAGTTATATAGATTACCAACACTCATTCCTAAATTTTCCGCTATATCCGGAATAGTAGTATTATAATACCCTTTTTCTGCAAATAATTTACAAGCTACATTTACAATTTCCTCTTTTTTCTGCTCTTTTGTTAATCTTGTTCTCACTCTTCAATCTCTCCTTAACATTATTTTTGTATTTAAATAATTTAACCATTTTTCTAAACCATCGCCAGTTTTTGTTGATAATTTTATTATATCTACTTTTGGATTTAATTTTTTTATTTCATTAATTGCATAATCTATATCAAAATCAAAATAAGGCAATAAATCTATTTTAGTGATAATTACTAAATCTGCAGTCCTGAACATAACCGGATATTTGGCTGGTTTATCATCCCCTTCCGGTACTGATAATAAAACCACATTTGTATGAGCACCCACATCATAAGAAGCCGGACATACAAGATTGCCAACATTTTCTATAAATACAATATCTAAATCTTCAAGAGGTAAATGATGTATTCCCTCATGAACCATAAAAGCATCTAAATGGCAAGCTTGTCCTGTCGTAATTTGATAAGCTACTGCTCCTTTTGCCTTTACTCTTTCAGCATCTTTATTTGTTTCTAAATCACCTTCAATTACACCTATGGATAACTCATCTTTTAAAATTTCTATTGTTCTTTCAAGTAAAGATGTTTTGCCAGCTCCGGGAGAACTCATTAAATTAACAGCATATATATTATGTTCATCAAAATGCTTTCTATTACTCTCGGCCTGCTTATCATTTGCATCTAATATTTTTGTCAAAACAGAAATAGTTTTTTTATCTTCAAATACCGGATTTGTGTGATGATGATGGTCATCATGGTGCTCATGATGATTTGTGTTAATTGAACAACCACAATCTTTACACATTATTTTTCCTCCTGAATAATTATTCAATAATATAAATATATAATCTTTTTTCTAAATTTCTACAATATTTTTTAATCCCAATCATGAATATGATAATGCTTATGCTCTAAATGTTTATGTCTATGTTTATGAATATGGACTAAACCTGCTTCTATTAATTTTCTTTCATCTTTTATAAACTCTTCTAAATCTCCATCATAAATAATATTATGATTTTTAGATAATACTAAACCTCTATTTCCAAGCTCCAGTGCAAGAGATAAATTATGAGTTGTAATAATGGTAGTAATATCTAAATCATACAAAAAATCTATTAACCATCCAACACCAGATGGATCTAAATTCGCAGTCGGTTCATCTAAAAGCAAAACTTTTGGCTCAAAAACTAATAAGGAAGCTAAGCATAATTTTTGTTTTTCTCCACCACTAAGATGGAAAGGAGAATCATTTAAATATTTATAAAGTCCAAATTTATCTGCAATATCCTTAACTCTATCATCAATATCCTCAAAATCAAATTGGCGAAGTGAAAAGGCTATTTCATCATAAACAGTAGGATTAAAAATCATGCTATCCGGATTTTGAAAAAGAAAAGCAACTTCTTTACGAAAGATTTTATTAAACTCTTTATTTTTTAAAGCTTTTTTATCTATTCTTATATCTTTATAAAAATACTCTCCTTTTTGAGGAAAAATTAAGCCATTTATAATTTTTAAAATTGTAGATTTTCCACTACCATTTATACCAAGTAATACAACCCGTTCTTTTTCTTTTATCTCAAAATTTATATCTTTTAAAATTTCTTTATCTTCATAAGAAAAATATATATGTTTAAACTTAATCATTAAAAAATCCCCTTGATTTCATCGCTTGAGAAATTTCCTTACTATTATTATATGATTTATTCAAAAAAAATAATATAATAGAAGAAAGATAATTATAAATATCAATTTTTGAAGGTTTCTTTACTACTCTACTTATAAAAGCATATCTAAAATCTTTTAAGAAATTTTCAAAACTCAAAATTTGCGAATAAGATAACACCAAAAGATAGCTGAAATTTTTTGAAAAAGAAAAAACGTTAAATAAATTAATCTTTTTTAATATAAAAAATGTCAAAAATGTTAAATCTAAAACCCTTAAATTAATAAGCATTAAATATTTAGTATCAAAACCATTTATAAATATATAAGATATAGAAACAATAATGTTAAACAATAATATTGAAATTAGAGATTTTTTTAGAATTTTGAAAAAATCTTTTAGAGAAATAAGAAATAAAAATATCATCACAAATAAATAAAATTGTATATTATAAATAGAAGTTAATAACAAAATTCCTATTAAATAAGTTAAAAATAAAAATCTATCTCTTAACATTTTTTATTCTCTTAATAAAAGAATAGATGAACATTGTAAATAATCCTTCTCCTATTCCTGCAAATAAATGAGGTATAACAATAGCCGGTATAGTAATTTCTATTCCAAATGGGAAAAATAAAGGTTTTCCACTCTCATCATGGGCAATATAGGGTTGTATACCAAGAATAATTGCAATAAAAAAAGCAGGTAATACCAAAGAAATAAAGCCAGCAAAAATTAAAGCAAATTTTTCATTTAACTTTCTTAATATTTTAAAAGAAAAATAAGCAGAAAAACTTCCAATAAAAGATATAGCAATAGCATTAACAGGTAAAGTTGTTATACCACCTTCTCCAAACAATAATGCCTGCATCAACAAAACTAATGAAGAAGCAATAAAACTAATCCATGGAGATATTAATATTGATAAAAGGGCAACCCCTGTGCCGTGAACAGAGGTTCCTCCCGGAATAGGTATTGCTATAGACATTAAAATAAATGATAAAGCTGTCAACGTAGCTATCAAAGGGAGAGATTCTTCATTTAACTCTTTTCTTAATTTATAAAATCCAACACTCCATAATCCGGCAGAAACTATATACAAAGGAATATATACTTTTGGCGAAATAAAACCATCAGGTATATGCATTTTTAACCTCTATCAAAATAAAACAGAAAATGTAAATATAAATCTATATTTTTCTTTTCCTTCACAGCCTTGTTGTTGATCTTCTTCATTTAAACTTTTCCATACAGGAATTTTAACACCTGCTCCCAATGAAGTATTTTTATAGTATGCTCTAAATCCAAGAAGATTATATAAGATTTTACCACCTGATGCTGATAATTTTTCACCATTTTCTTTATCTCTTGCCAGATAAAGATAATTTGCTTCAATTGTTGTATCTAATCTAAATTTTTTCTCTGGAATTGTGATAGTTCTATATACTAAGGCTGTATTAAATCTCGTTTCATCTCCAAATTCATATCTTGTTCCATCGTTATAAGTATGCTCTAAAAATTTAATATAATTTGTATCAAAAACAAAAGTCCAGTTATCACTAAACTGTTTTGTAGCAGTAAATCCTATGGAATAAGAAGGTTTTCCAAATCCTGTTGACATATCAGGTTCAATAGGTTTTCCGGCAGGTCTTTTATTTTCATCTCCTGTTGGGATAGAAAAACCACCATAAATTGTAAAATGCCAATCTTTCATATCATCTAAACTCTCATTCTTAGGAACTAATTTAAAACCTTCATCATATTTAAATCCAAGAACAGCCATAAATGAAATATCTGCAAAACCTGAAGTATTGTAAGAACCATCAGTTTTTGTTTTAACATTATAAGGTAAAAATGCATATAGAGAAAGATAAGGTTTAAGACCATATCCAATACCATAGAGCCAAAATTGAGCTGTATCTTTTTGGTCAGTTCCAAATATTTGTTCATCATATTTCTTAAAATTTGCATAATCAAGTTTCATATAACCAAGCCAAGAACCTTCAGGGAGCGTAGCGGAAGAAGATGTCTCCAAGGGAGCACCCGGTCCTTCAAGTCCAGCAGCACCAAGTGAAGCTACACCGTGGTGAGCAAAAGAGTAAGAAGAAAAAAGTAAGGTAGAAACTAATACAGATAACTTTTTCATAAAGCCCTCCTTTTTAGAAATAATGATATTATTCCAAATATACCTATTAAAAGACTAATTCCTGTAATTAACTTATTATATCTATCAAATAAAGAGCTTTTATTTTCTGTAGAAACTAAATTTTTATCTACATCTATATAGACAGTTTTTCCATGACCATCTTCTGAAAACACTTTAACTAACCATTTTCCCTCTTGATTTGGAGCTAAAATAACTCTACCCAATTTATCAGTCCTTCCCACCTGAAATGGTATTTTCTGATTATCCGGAGCATATATCTCAAAGTTTTCATAAGAAAATAAATTGTTATCCGGGAAGAAAAAATAGATAATAACCGCATTTTTTCCCGTTTCTACCTTGTGTTGTAAATCATGAGCATAAGAAAAGGAAAATAAAAATAATATTAAGTATAAAAATAATCTCATCATTTCACCTCAAAATTAAGATGTGTTGTATATATAATTTTGTCTGCTTTGGATGAGTTTATCTTTTCAACATAAGTTGCCACTATATTTTGAAAACCGGAATGTTTTATCCTGATATTAATTTTACCTTCTTCATCTGTCATTCCCATCGGTTTATCTTCATAAGCTACGACTATATTAGAAATAGGTCTTTTATTAAAAAATACCTGCAATCTTATCTTATCTCCTTCTTTTAATTTGGTAATATCATTTAATGCAACTATTTCTAAATTGTCTGATATAGGCTTTGGTATGATAAACGATTCTATTCTTTTTACACTTTCATAAGACAGCCAACTTTCTATAGGAGTATCTACTTTATCTTTTGGTAAATTTTTTTCTCCATAAGGTGTTTTTGTCCAATAACCTGAAGAATAAAGAAGATATATACCTTCACATTTCCCATTTATTTTAACCGGATATGGATTACTAATTTTGAAATCAACATTATTTAAATTTTTATCAAAACAATAAATTTTAATGATATTCTCCGGATTATATTTTAGAAAATCAATCCCCCTATGCCCATAATATAAAACAAAATTTTTATCTTCTTTTTCTATCCATAAATCATGAGCAAAAGCTAAAGAAGACCAGATTAAAAATAAAAAGGTAACAATTTTTTTCATAATAGCCCTCCTGAAAAAGTTAAGTTACTATCAATAATAACGAATATTCATTCATTTGTCAAGAAGTATTTAAAATAGGTATTTAACACAATAGATGACAAAATATAAATACAGGTAAAAGAAAAGTAAATATGGGTATGAGAAAAATAAGCATTGGGATTTTTATAATTTTTCATCTATTACATACAATACCTCCTCATTCCTATTTGTTTCTTGGAACTTACAACTCCTGTGCCTATTCCTGTCTAAAAACTCATACACTTTCCACCCGTCTGATATATATTCCTTACTCTCTGGCATAATTGCCATTATTTTTTAAAAAAGTTTCCTCGTCTCTATCTCCCACAAACATTACCTTTTTAATTTTTTTGTTTTTATCTTCTAAAACTGCTGTCCATATCCAAACTTCTTGTCTGTTCTCTCCTTTCCTTACTTTCTCGTATGTCCACATCTCATCAAAACTTATTTTCTCAAATTTTTGAGTTTGTAATTGTTGTATTTTTTTATCTATTAATTGTTTTGCTTTTTGTCCTTTTCTATATATCCATGAATATACAGTTGTGTATCTAACATTTAAAATTCTTGATATAGCACTTATTGACATACCTTCACAAAACATAGATATTGCTTGTTCTTTTTTAGATTTTGAATGATGAGTTCTTTCAGCCTCAGGAGTAAATCTACGCAAACAATCTTTACATAAATATGTTTGTTTACCTTTTTGTTTTCCGTTTTTTACAATCCAATTACTCCCGCATTCAGGACATCTTATATCGTGTCTATAATTTTTTGGTCTGCCTCTTTTACTCATATTCGTTCTCCTCTTACCAAAAGATTTACTATTTATATTTTATCATCTATTGTATTGAATACCAATGAGGAAAAACTCTTGCACAAAAATAAATTTTAGTGTATAATGTTTGTCTGTAATATGAAAGAGTCGCTAGCTCAGTCGGTAGAGCACCGGTCTTTTAAACCGGTGGTCCTGGGTTCGATTCCCAGGCGACTCATTAAAAATTGAATATGCCCCCATCGTCTAGCCAGGCCTAGGACACCGGCCTTTCACGCCGGCGACACGGGTTCAAATCCCGTTGGGGGCACTTTTCTTTTCAAAATCTTAATGTTATAATATTAAACTACAAATTTTACGGAGGTTTAAAAATTTAGATGGCAAAAGCAACTTTATCACCGGAAAAACAAAAGCACAAGAGAAAAGTAAAAAAGAATGTTAGACAAGCTGAAAAAAGAAGATTACAAAATAGATATCATATTTCCAGAATGAAAACAGCTTTTAAGAAATTTAATGAAGTTCTCAAAAAAGAAGGAGCTGAAGCAGCTGCTAAATTATTACCTCTTTGCCAAAAATTAGCTATGAAAGCTGCAGCAAAAGGTGCTATTCATAAAAACGAAGCTTCAAGAAGAATAAGCAGAGCAGCTTTAAAACTTAAAAAAGCTTTACAAAATCAACAAGCTGCATAAATTATATTATATATAACTGGCGGTATAGCTCAGTTGGTTAGAGCACACGGCTCATATCCGTGGTGTCCGGGGTTCGAATCCCTGTACCGCCACTTTTAAGTGGAGAATAATATGTTTAAAAAATTAGCAGTTTTATCAATTTTTTTAATCTTTTTCCTTTCATTTTCTGATTCTTTTGCAAGAGTAGGTGGCGGAAAATCATCAGGATTTAGAAGTTATAACAGTTATCAATTTAAAAAACAAACACCGTCTCAACTTCAACAAAACAGATTGGAGCAAGAGAGATTAAAACAATCTTCTCAACCGGTTTATACCCAAAAACCTTCATTTTTTAGTAATCCTATATTTAAATGGTTGATTGGAGGTATGATTTTCGGAGCTTTATTATCTTGGTTAATGGGACATGGATTTCAAATCGGAACACCCGGATTATTGGAGATATTATTAATAGCCGGTATAATATTTTTACTTTTTAAAATATTTACAAGAAAAAGAGAAGAAGTTGCTTACGAACCGAATATTTCACCAAATCAATATTATCAAACAGAGCAAGAAACAATAACAAGTTATATAAATGAAGAATTAATAAAAAATTTAACAAAGAATATATTTATCTCTTTACAAGAAGCCTGGTCAAAAGGAGATTTAACACCGGTAAAAAATTATCTCACAGATAGAATGTATAACTATCTAAATAATCAATTAAATCAGCTAAAACAAAAAGGTTTAAGAAATATCGTTGAAAATATCAATATAAATAATATTCAAGTAGTTCATGTAGAAGAAGAAGGAGATAATAAAGTAGTAATTGTAGAGATAGATGCAGATATGATTGATTATATAATAGACCAAAATGGAAATATTGTAGAAGGCTCAAAAGATATACCTACTAATGTTAAGGAATATTGGGCATTTGTAGGAAAAGCTCTCAATTGGAAGTTAGATGATATAAAACAAATAAATGATTGAAAATAAATTTATTAAATGTATAAAAGATTTTAATCTTATAGAAAAAAATGAGAAAGTTCTAATAGCAATATCCGGTGGTGTTGATTCTGTTGTATTAACCCATTTATTTGTAAAATTCAAAAACTATCTAAATATATCAGAGATAGTATTAGCCCATCTAAATCATAAATTAAGAGGAAAGGATTCTTATGAAGATGAGCTATTTTGTATCAATCTTGCTAAAAATTTAGGCTTAAAAATATATACAAAACGCTTAGATATAAGAAAAATATCAAAACAAGAAAAAAGCTCTATTGAAGAGATTGGGAGAAGAGAAAGATATAAATTTTTAAATTATATAGCAAAAAAATTAAATATAGAAAAAATAGCCACTGCACATCATCTATCTGATTTAGCAGAAACAATGATTTTATGGTTTATTCAAGGAAACAGAAAAGGTTTAAAAGGCTTTCGTCCCAAAGAAAAAAATATAATTAGACCGATGTTATATATAAAAAAAGAAGAGATAGAAAATTATGCAAAAGAAAACAATATAGATTACAGATTAGATATAACAAATTTATCAACAGAATATCTGAGAAATAGAATAAGACATAACATAATTCCAGCTTTAAAAGATATAAATAAAAATCTTGAAAATTCTTTATTTAGATTATCTTATTTTTTAGATTTAGATGAACAATTTTTAGAAGAAGAAAGTGATAAATTGATGAATATATTTAGCGATATAAAATTAGATTTAAAACAGTTAAAAATTTATCCAAAAGCAATTTTATATAGATTTTTCCAAAAATGGATTTATCAAAATACCGGTATATATCCATCTTATTTACAGATTTATCAAATTTTAAATATATTAGAAAAATCCGGAACAAAAAAAATAAAATTGGATAAAGAGACAGAGATTATAAAAGAATATGATTTTCTTTATTTAAAAAAAGTTGAAAAAGCAGAAAAGTTTTATTATCAGTTAAAAATAGGTGATGAAATATTTATAAAAGAGCATAATTTTTATATAAAATCTTTTAAAACAGAGAGTATTGATATTGATAAAATGAAAGATGAAAAAAGAGTTGTATGTTTTGATATAGATGAAGAAAATCCGATTTTTGAAATAAGAACAAGACAGGAAGGAGATAGATTTTTACCTTTTGGTAAAAAAACAGAAAAGAAGCTAAAAGATATATTGATAGATATGAAAATCCCTAAAACTGTAAGGGAAAAAATACCTATTTTGGTATATAATAATAAAATACTATGGATTATTGGTTATAAAAGGTCAGGATATTTTCCGGTTAAAGAAAATTCTAAAAATGTTATATGTTTTGAAATAAAGGAGGTTTGAAAGTTGCAACTCTCAAAGAGTTTATTTATATGGTTTTTAATCGGTGCAATGATGATTCTTGCATTTAATATTTTTGGTTCTAAGCAGATTACTGATAACGAAGTTTCCTTTACTGATTTTATAAGGATGGTAAATGATAAAAAAATTCGTGAAGCCACTGTAAAAGGAGAAGAACTTGTAGCCGTAACAGAAGATGGTAAAAGAGTAGAAACGGTTGTTCCACAAGGATATTCTAAGATATATGATATTCTTTCTGAAAATGGAGTTCAGGTAAAGGTCTTATCTTCGGAATCAAGTAGTTGGCTTATAACTTTATTAGTTTCATGGCTTCCTATTTTGCTATTTATAGGTCTTTGGATTTTTATGATGAGGCAAATGTCCGGTGGCGGTGGTGGAAGAGGTGCATTTTCATTTGCAAAAAGTAGAGCAAAAGTTTATATAGAAGAAAAACCAAACGTTAAATTAGATGATGTTGCCGGAATGGATGAGATAAAAGAAGAAGTAAAAGAACTTATAGATTTCTTAAAAGACCCTTCAAGATTTCAAAAACTTGGTGGAAGGGCTCCTAAAGGAATCTTATTTTACGGAGACCCAGGGGTTGGTAAAACTTTACTTGCAAAAGCAATAGCCGGTGAAGCAAATGTTCCATTTATATCTATTTCCGGTTCTGATTTTGTAGAAATGTTTGTAGGTGTAGGAGCTGCAAGGGTTAGAGATTTATTTGAAACAGCTAAAAAACATGCTCCTTGCCTTGTATTTATAGATGAGATAGATGCAGTAGGAAGAGCAAGAAATGGAGTAGGTTTTGGCGGTGGCCATGATGAAAGAGAACAAACTTTAAACCAATTACTTGTTGAGCTTGATGGATTTGATTCAAATGAAGGAATTATTGTTATAGCTGCAACAAACAGACCGGATATATTAGACTCTGCATTATTAAGACCCGGTAGATTTGATAGACAAATATCTGTTCCAAAACCGGATGTAAAAGGTAGATACGAAATATTAAAAGTTCATGTTAAAAAGAAAAACATACCTCTTGATAAAGATGTAGATTTAGGAATTATAGCAAAAGCTACTCCTGGATTTTCCGGAGCAGATTTAGCTAATGTAGTAAACGAAGCAGCCCTACTTGCAGCAAGAAGAAGAAAAGATAAAGTTGGAATGAAAGAGTTTGAAGATGCTCTTGATAGAATAATGATGGGATTAGAAAGAAAAGGAATGGCAATTACACCTAAGGAAAAAGAAAAAATAGCTTATCATGAAGTTGGACATGCACTTGTTGGTGTTATGCTTGAAGAGGCAGACCCATTACATAAAGTATCTATAATTCCAAGAGGAATGGCTCTTGGTGTAACCGTAAATTTACCGCAAGAAGATAGACATATCTATTCTAAAAAAGATTTAATGGCAAGAATATTGATGCTTTTTGGTGGAAGAGCAGCAGAAGAAGTTTTTTATGGAAAAGATGGAATTACTACCGGAGCAGAAAATGATTTAATGAGAGCAACAGAGCTTGCTTACAGAATAGTTGCATCTTGGGGTATGACAGATACAATAGGGCCAATACATGTATCCACAACAAGAAGTAATCCATTTATGATAAATCAATCTCCTGAAATAAGTGAAGAAACTGCAAGGAAAATAGATGAGGAAGTAAATAAATTATTAAGAGAAGCTTATGAAAAAGCTAAAAATATAATTGAAACATACAAAGATGCTGCTGTGGCAGTAGTTAATCTATTACTTGATAAAGAAACAATAACCTGTGAAGAGATGTTTGCAATTTTAAGAGAATATAATGTTCCTGTTTTAAATAGATGTAGAAAAGTAGAAAATGAATTGATTATATCCGATTCGGCAAGACCGGATATTCCACCATCTGAAAAAATACCATTGCCGGTTTAAGGGAAGAAGATGACAGATACCCATGCACATCTTGATATGGTAGAAAATTTTGAAGAGGAGATATCAAAACTTAATTATATATTAACAATAGGTTGTGATAAAGAAGAGATACATAAAGCAATAGAGATAGCCGGTAGATATGAAAATGTTTATGCTTCTATCGGCTATCATCCTTATGATATTAATGATATAACCCTTGAAGATGTAGAAAATCTAAAACAGCTTATAAATCCCAAAGTAGTAGCCATAGGTGAAACCGGTCTTGATTATTATAGGGATAAAACTCCAAAAGATAAACAAAAATTATTTTTTGAAAAACATATAGAAATATCCATAGAGCTCAATTTACCAATTGTTGTCCATTCAAGAGAAGCAAATATAGATACAATGGATATTTTAGAGCATTATAAAAAAGATAAAGGTATTCTCCATTGTTTCGGTGGAGATAAGCTAATGTTAAAAAGAGCTTTAGATTTAGGTTTTTATATATCTTTTGCCGGAAATATCACATATCCAAAAGCAGATAATTTAAGAGAGATGATAAAATATGTTCCACTTGATAGATTATTACTTGAAACAGATTCTCCATATTTAGCACCTCAAAAAGTAAGGGGAAAACCAAACAGACCTTCATATATATTTTATACCTTAGAATTTGTATCAAATTTATTAAATAAATCTCCCTCCCAAATAGAAGAAATCACAGATAATAATTTCAAAAGATTAATCAATCAAACAATTTCTATATAAAATCTCATAATTTTTAAATCATCTTTAATATAGAATCTTTAAAAATTTTTAACAGGAGTTTTATATGTATAGATTAGAAGAAAATCAGTTATATTTTTATATTTCAAAAGATGGTGAAAGAGTATCTGATTATTTTGGCTGGATATTCAAAGAAGGACTTTTGAAAAATGAGAGTGAATATTTTATAGCTACAAAAGAGATAGTTAAAGATATTCCGGAACCATTAAAAAAATTACATAAGGTAAAATGGGCTATATATAATTTAGAAAAAAAATTAACACCGGAATTTGATTGGATATCAACTGCTGGATTAATAAAATCCCAATCTCCTTATTTTAAAATTACTCAAGGAAAAATTGAAGCTATATATTCTTTAGAAGGTCAGGTTTCAGAGGAATTTGAAAAAATAAGAGATAGAGGTGTAATAACCGGTGAAAGTGAAATTTTTTGGGGAAAAAGAAATAAAAAATGGGCATTATATGATTTAAAAACAGGTCAAAAATTAACAGATGATTTTAAATCTTCCGTTATAGCCGGAGCAGTTATCGGAAAAGGAAATTATTTTGTAGGAAGCTATGGAGAAGAAATTTTTTATATATTTGATTTAAAATCAGGAAAATGTTTAACTAAACCATTTGATGAACATAAACTAATAGAAATTTTAAAACACGGCGATTTAGAAAAAGCTGTAGAGGAATTAAAATAAATATTGAAAATATTATTTTTTTACTTATAATTTTATGGTATAGAAAACCATATTAGGTTGCCAGTTGAAAAAATGAAAACTATAGAAATAAGAGTTGAAAGTTTAAAAGATAATTTTGATAAATTTAAAGAAATTTTTAAAAAAGTATCTTCCGGAGAGATTACGGAAAAAGAAGAGTATATTTCCGTATCTTCTATTAAAGATTTAAATAAATTATTAACTCCAAAGAGAATTGAACTCTTAAATTATATAAAAAATCATGAAGTTAATTCTATTAAGGAACTTTCAGAAAAACTCAGAAGAGATTATAAAAATGTATATGCTGATATTAGATTATTTAAGATGCTTGGAATAATTAAATTAGAAAGAAAAAATAATAATTTAATTCCAAAAATTTTATATGATGAGTTAGATATTAAAATTCCATTAAATATTTAAACTCAAACTTTAATAAGAAAAGTTTTATTTTGGAGATAGTCATATAAATCTTCAATATCTGTATTATTCTTTACAAAATATATTCTGCCACCTTTTGGGTTGCCGAGTTTCTTTAAGGGAGTTATTCTTATATATTGATTTTTTATAGCTATATATCCGGTTATATAATCCGGTTCATCTGATATACAATATTCTGCTAATATATCAGGATAGTTTAGATTTTTTGTTGCTATAGCCAAAGCATCTAAGGTTCTTTCTGTATAACCTTTTTTATAAAGAAACTCTTTAAATTTTTCTCTATCTGAAAAATCTACATTTGTTGTCCTTACTCCTCTATTTCTATCTTTTTCTAATCTTTCACAATTTTGATTAACAATCATAGCTCCCCGCATATTATCCTTGTTTTCCGATGCACCGGTATGGATAAGATTTATTAATTTTTCGATACATTCTTTTTTAATACCTGTTTCTTTTGATAATATCTCTATTGCAAAATTATTAGCTTCTATTGGAGAGTCAAATTTATAATCCTTAATCTCAAGAGGTTTATCTATGAAAAAAATATCTTTTATTAACTCTATTTTTATATTTATATTATCAAATTGTTTATGGCTTATTTTTTCATATATATCTTTTAGAACATCTTGAATTTTTTCTTTTTTTACAACCCTTTCTGCACCGGAAATATGCTTATTTTCAAGAGATGCTCTCATTTTTATACTAAAGTAGCTCATACCTCTATGCCAAATAAAGCCTGCATTAATTTACCAAATCCAAAAGATAAAGAACCGGCTACAAAAACTGCTGTTATCATTTCTATAATTTTCTTCTTGATAGATATATTTGAAAATATAGCTGTAAATGTTCCTACTATTGATAAAACAATAATTGTAAATATTAAAGATAAACCAAATCCTACAATAGAGTTATTAACAATAAAAAATGGGATAACCGGAAAAATTACACCAACTAAATAAGCAAATCCTGTAAATAAACCTGATTTTATTTCATTTTCTTTTATTTCTTCAATAAATAAATTAGATAAATTTATATTTTTACTTTTTAAATCATTTATTACATTTTTTGCAATATCTTCCGGAACATTTGATTCTTTTAATTTTTTTTCAAATTCAGTTAGGGCTTTTTCCGGATTAATATCAAATAAGATTTTATTTTTTTCTAAATTTGCTATATTTACCTCTTTTTGAGATTTTACAGAAATATAAGCTCCTATTCCCATAGATAATGCACCGGCAATTCCAACTATCAATCCGCTTATTCCTACTATCTGAGGATTATTTATATATACACCTGAAAAACCGGCCACAACACCAAGTATCTCAACCAATCCATCATTCATCCCAAGAATAAAATCTCTTATATTTTCCATTCCAAAATCTTCTAATTTTAACCTGAAAAAATCTTCATGTTCTAACTCATCTGAAATTATGTTTTTTAAAGATGTTTTTTCATATTCGTTTAAATTCGCATTTTGTAAAAATTGATAATATCCCTTTACAGAATTTGATTCTCCAGCTTCTAAAATAGATATTAATAATAAAGGATGGATAAATTTTTGTAAAAAAATAATAAGATTTAGTTTAAATTTATTTATTTTTTCCTGTGGAACTGATTCTCCTCTTGATTCTATATAATATTTCCAAAAATTAGAATGTTTTTCTTCCATTTTGGATATATATTCTATCTTTTCTTTGAGATTTTTATCTTTTGTATGTTCAGCAATTTTTTTATATAAAAAATAATCATTCCTTTCTGCTATATAAAATTGTTTTGCTTTTTCTATATCATTTAACACAATCTACATCCTCAAAAGAGATATTACTCTAATTTTTATTAATTTAAATATCTCTTCTATCGCATATCTTCTCTCTCTTTCTGATAATAAGCCTGTGCCTGTATATTCGGTAATTTCTTTTATCTCTTTATTAAGAATATTATTTCCTGATTTGTCTGTTAATATAAAAGATAAAGATATATAAGCATTATAAATATTTGCTCTTTGGGAAGGAGAATAACCAACAGAATATATATTAAGGCTATTTATATTAATATTTATATATCTATCTGTTTTTTCGGAACATTCAAGGATATTATTTGATTCTATAACTGCATCAGAAATATATTTTGTTGCAGTATCTTTTAATGTTGGCTCCGGAATATTTATATTTACTTCTTTTATACAATAGATATGTTTTTCATTTAAATTGGCTGTTTTATAACCGGTACAACTTGAAATTATAAATATTAAAATAATAAGAAATAACTTCACTTTTTTAAAACCTCTCTAACTTTTTTTCTAAGAGCTTCTGCAGTATATTCTGTAACAAGACCATCTAATGAGCCAAAATGAAATGCAATATCTTTTACAATAGTAGAACTTATATGTATTAAATCTTGTGATGGCATCATAAAAAATGTTTCTACTTTATCAAGTTTATAATTTGTCATTGCTATTTGTAATTCATACTCAAAATCTGTAAATAATCTTACTCCTCTTACACATATTTTTGTGTTATATTTTTTCATAAAATCAACAAGAAGTCCTTCAAAACTTTCTACTATTACTCTACCATCAAACTCTTTTACTGCATTTTGGAATAAATCTACCCTTTCTTTTATAGAAAATAGAGGTTTTTTCTTTGGATTTTCAGCAATGGCTACAACAACTGTTTCAAATATATTTAAAGCTCTTCTGACTATATCAATATGTCCAAGATGAACCGGGTCAAATGTTCCGGGATATACACATATTTTGCTCATTCCTCTTTTCTCCAAAATGTTAATACAGTATCTCCATAAATCCTTTTATCAAAATAATTTTCAAAATCTTTATCTACTCTATGCTCTAAAATAAAAATACCATCTTTATTTAATTTTTTCATAGCTTCTTCTATTAATTTATCATAAAATTTATAATCATAAGGTGGGTCTGCAAATATAATATCAAATTTTTTGTCTATATTTCTTAAAAATTTTATTGCATCTAAATTATGGACTTCGCCTTGAATGGAAAATTTTTTTAATTTTCTTTTTATATCTTCTGCTCTCTTTTTTTCAATTTCAACAAACACAACATCTTTTGCTCCTTTTTTTAAAGCAGTTATTCCTATTTCTCCGGTTCCGGCAAATAAATCAAGGAAGGATTTATCTTTTACAGAATATAAGATATTAAACAAAGCCTGTAAAACTTTTGATGAAGTTGGTCTTAAATTTTTCATAGATTTATTTTAACATAAAAAAAGCCCTCATAAAGAGGGCTTGGAGGCAGTAAACTTAGCAGCAGCAGTCTAAAAACTATATGAAGCATTTAGATATATAAATCTTCCCGGTTCAGGTACTTTTGTTCCTGTTCTAAATGGGTTCCTTAGATAAGAGAGGTATGAGTAATACATTTTGTCAAATAGATTGTCTACTCCACCACCAATAAATAATCTTTTTTGATAGGTATATCCGGCTTTTACATTAAACACTACCCAAGAGCCTGTTTCCTGTTCTTTTAAATCTGTATCAACTTTTGTTTGTTTTGCAGAATAGATAGTTTCTACTAAACCATACATAGAGCCATCATCATATTTTAAAGCCAATCTTGTTTTAAATGGTGGAATTTCATCTATTGTATTGAATACCCATAATTTTAAAAGTTTTGTAAAATTAATTTGTTGTAAAAAATTATAATTTATATATTTAAATTTTCAGTTCATTTAATAAAATCTAAATCATTGTTTTATCTTTTGTTAATGATTTAAAATAAAATTGTTAAAATTTTTAAAAGAGGTGTAAAAATGATAGTTAAGATAAAAAGATTTGATGGTAATACTGAAAGAATAGATACATTTGATATAGATATAGAAGAAAGAACAACTATTTTAGAGGTGCTTGAAAAGATTAAAAATTATTTTGAGCCATCATTAAGTTATAGGGCTCAGTGCAGAGCCTCAATATGTGGAACCTGTGCAGTAAAAGTAAACGATACACATATATTAGCCTGTAAAACAAAAGCAAAAGATATGGCAAAAGATAATACAATTTTTATTGAGCCGGTTTCTAATTTGCCTGTTATAAAAGATTTGGTAGTTGAACAAAGTATATTTTATATAGATAAATTAAAGAAAGCAAAACCTTGGTTTGAACCAAAAGAGCAGTTTGAACCGGTTTATCCTAAGGATTTAGAAATTTATGACAAAGAAACAGATTGTATATTATGTGGTATCTGTTATAATGTCTGTCCGGCAGTAAATACAGATAAAGAGTTTTCACCTATTAATTTTGTAAAAATATTTAGATTTTGGAAAGATAAAAATGATAAGCTTCAAGATGAAAGAGTTATAATAGCAAATGAAAATCATATAACAAGCTGTATCCATTGTAAATATTGTAGTTTATCCTGTCCTAAAAATATTCCGGTAGAGACAGATATATTACAGATAGAGTTTTACGGAAAACAAAAAGGTTATATACAGCAACAAAATCAAGGATTTGGCTTTGGATTTGGGTTTTAAAAAGATGAAAATTTTTTAAATAAGAATATAATAATAATTATAAAAAATATAAAAAGGAGGTATTGAAATTGGCAGAAAATATAAAAGATGTAACTTCTGAGAATTTTGGAGAGATTATAGAAGCTTCTTATGATAATATTGTGGTTGTAGATTTTTGGGCACCTTGGTGTGGCCCATGTAGAACATTAAAGCCAATACTTGAAAAACTTGCAAAAGAGTATGGTTTCATACTTGCTAAGGTAAATACAGATGAAAATCCGGATATAGCTCAGGAATATGGAGTTCACGGCATACCGGATGTAAAAATAATTAAAGATGGTGAGGTTGTTGATGGATTTGTAGGTGCATTGCCGGAAACAAGAGTAAGAGCAATTATTGAAAAATATATAAAATCAGAAGCAGATAAACTTTTAGAAGAAGCAAAAATGCATTTATTAAATGGCGATATTGTGTCGGCAGAAAAGATTTATAACTATCTTCTTGAAAAATATCCGGAAAACAGAAAAGTAATCCTTGAAACCGCAAAATTTTTAATAAAGCAAAACAAACTACAAGAAGCAGAAAACCTACTTTCCAAAATAAAAGAGTATGAAAGAGAACATTTCTCACAAGCACAGGCAATAAAAGAATTAATTACGTTTAAAAAAGAATGCTATAACCAAGATATAAAATCAGATTTAGATATGTTATTTAGTCAAGCTTCTTGTTTTGTTTTAGAAGAAAATTATGAAGAAGCATTAAAATTATTCTTGGAAATTGTGAAAAAGGATAGAAAATATAAAGATGATGGAGCAAGAAAAGCAATGATATCAATATTTAATCTTCTTGGAGAAAGCCATCCATTAACAAAAGAATACAGAAAAAAATTATCAATGGTGCTATATTGATGAAAAAGATTATCTTTTTTATACTTTTTCCTTTTTTTGTTTTTGCCTCTGTAATAGATGATTTAGATAAAATCATAAAAAGCAATAAATCTATACAAGGAGAGTTTGTCCAGAAAAGTTATATATCCGGATTTAATCAACCTGAAATATTTAAAGGTGAAATATATATAACAAAACCGGATAAAATAAAAATAATATACAAAGAGCCTTTATATCAGCAAATTTATGTAGATAGTAAAAAATTTATAGTATATACACCTTCAGAAAAACAGGCAGTTATATCCAAAAAAAATGATGATTTAATTATAGTAGATATATTTGAAATAATGATTGGCAATAAAAATCTAAAAGATATTTTGAATATAAAAAAAGAAATATCTGAAAACAATCATTATAAAATTCAGGCAGTTCCAAAAAATAACAGAGATATAAAGTTATTAACTTTTATCTTTTCAAAAGAAGATATGAAACTAAAAACAGTAGAAGCCTTAGATAATGAAGATAATAAAGTTGTTATAGAATTTTCTAAATTTAATTATCTAAATAAAGATTTAAATCTAAAAATTGATATTCCAAAAGATGTAAATATCGTTAATTATTAAGGAGAAGCAATGCTTAAAAAAGTAGCCTTTGGAATAATTGGATTTTTAATAATTTTAACCATATTTTCCTATTTCTTTATAGGAATTAAATATGCTTTGGCATTTTTTATGATAACTATAACAATAATAATTTTTAGTATAACAACATGGTTAAATGATAGATATTATAATGAACAGATAAGCAAAAGAGTGTATTCTATACCAAATAGAGCAGCTATAAATGATGTAATACTAAAACAGATGAATATGCTCAGGGCAGATAAGCATATTGTAGCAGAAGATAAACATGAGTTTTACAAAAATAATCATCTAATGGCAAAAGTAGAGTTTCAAAAAGATGAAAATGGAAATATATTACAGATAGATGGCAAATATATAATAGAAGTAGAAGCTCCTGAGTATATTCTCCATAATATAGACCAAGAAATATGGAGTTTAGTTGGAAGAGCAACGAAATAATGGATAAAGAGAAATTATTTAAAATTATAGAAAATGCACCGGAAGAAAGCGGAGTTTATCTATTTAAAGATAAAAACAAAAATCCAATATATATAGGAAAAGCAGTAAATATAAAAAATAGATTAAAAAATCATTTAAATCAGATAAAATTAGATATTAAAGAAGAAAGAATTTTTTCTGAAAGTAGCTTTATAGATTGGATAATAACAAGCTCAGAATATGAAGCATTTATTCTTGAAAATGAACTTATAAAACAGTATAAACCTAAATATAATGTAAGGCTAAAATCCGGAAGTGGTTACCCTATGCTTGTTATCACAAATGAAGAATATCCTACTGTAAAAATAAGTAGAAAATACGGAGAAATTGAAGGAGAATATTTTGGCCCATTTTTATCAATGAGAAATGCAAAAGCAATGAAAGAGCTTATCCATAAATTATTTAAATTAAGAACCTGTGAAAATATGCCAACTAAACCAACTTTATGTTTTGATTATCATCTTGGATTATGTTCTGGACCCTGTGCCTTTAAAATAAGCAAAAATGAGTATAAATCAGATGTTAAAACTGCAAAAAATTTTTTATCCGGTAATGTAAAAACAGCCATATTTGATTTATACGAGAGATTAGAAGATTACACAAAAAAAATGATGTTTGAAAAAGCAGCAATTATAAGAGACCAGATAAAAGCAATTGAAAATGTTGTGAAAAAACAGGAAATCGTAGGATTTGATATAAAAGAAGCTGATATTTTTTATTTCACCGGAAAATCAGTTATATTAGTTATAATCAGAGGACATAAAATAGTAGGCAAAGAAGAGCTTGAAATTACCACGTATTTCTTAGATGAAGATTTTGAAATATCTGTAATTTCAGATTATTACAATAAAGGTAATTTTATACCGGAAAATATTATTATAAATAAAGATTTTGAAGGAATATTATTTTTAAAGCAGTGGCTTTCAAGAAAAAGTTCCAAAAATATATCAATATCTACACAGATTGATAAACAGATAGAAGAATTTCTAAAAAGAAATCTAAATATAACAACAGACAATCTAAAAGATATATTTAAAAAAGTGTTTAATTTTGATTTACCGGAAAGAATAGAATGTTTTGATATATCTACTTTAGCCGGACAATTTACGGTAGGCTCCTGTGTAGTATGGAAAGATGGAAAAATGGATAAAAAAGAGTATAGAAGATTTAAAATAAAAACAGTTGAAGGAATAGATGATTATGCTTCATTGGAAGAAGTTTTAAGAAGAAGATTTAGCAAATACAAACAGATGGAAAACCCACCGAAGTTAGTCTTAATAGATGGTGGATTAGGACAACTTTCAATAGGAATAAAAGTAAAAAAAGAGCTAAATTTAGATTTTCTAAGGATATTTTCAATTGCCAAGAAAGAAGAGATATTATATACAGAAGATGGTAAATCTATAAAGCTTTTTGATTACCAGCCACTTTTAATGTTATTTACAAAACTAAGAGATGAAGCTCACAGATTTGCTTTAAGTTATAATAGAAAGTTAAGAGAAAAAGAAGGCTTAAAATCTGTTCTTGATGAAATAAAAGGGATAGGAAAAAAAAGAAAAGAAGTTTTATACAGAACCTATAAAACGATTGATAATATTCTTAAAGCAGATGAAGATGAACTTTTAAAACTTGGAATACCTTTTAATGTTGCTCAGCAGATAAAGAAATATTTTGATAAGTAGGTTTATCCGGTTTTTCTTTATAATAATACATTACTCTATCAATTAAATTTTTCATAACTGTAGAAGATACACTACCACCACCTATATGTTCCCATTCAAAAACTTTTTTAGGTTCATTTGCAAAAACTATAATAACAAATTTGGGATTAGAGATAGGGAAAAATCCTGCAAACCATGTGTAATATTTTTCATTAGATAATGCTTTTATAGCAGGGTCATACTTTTGTGCTGTTCCGGTTTTACCACCAATTGTAAAGAAAGAAGATTTTCCACTTCTTGCAGTTCCCTCTTCTACAACAAGAGGAAGTATCTCTTTTAATATTTTTACACTTTTATCAGATAAAACTTTTTCTTCTGTTTTTGGATTATTTATCTCTACATAATTACCGGCATCATCAGTAAAACCTTTTACTAATCTTGGTTTTACCCTATAACCACCATTGGCTATTGCAGAGTATGCTACTGCAACCTGAATAATTGAAGCAGTCCACGACTGGCCTATAGATGTGTAAGCTATATTTACCGGTCTTAAATCTATTTTTAATTTACCTGAGGTTTCTCCAGGAAAAGTATTTGTAGATTTACCAAAACCAAGGGATTTTAATTTTTCATAAATTTTTATAGGTTCTAATCTTAAAGCTATTTTTATTGTTCCTACATTTGAGGAATGTTGAATTATCTGAATAGGTGTTAACAATCCAAATTTCTTATGGTCTTTTATTTTTACTCCATCTATTTCTATTGCTCCATTTTGGCAATCTATAATTTCATTTAAATTTACCTTTCCTTCATCTATTGCTTCTGCAAGTATAAAAGGTTTTGTAAGTGAGCCTATTTCATAACTATTTTGGAAAACTATATTTTTATGATTATCATATTTTTCATAATTATTCGGGTTATAATTTGGATAAGTTGCAACTGCTACAATATCACCTGTATATGGATTCATTATTAAAACTGCTGCTTCTTTTGGATTTCTTTCTTCTATCAGTTGTTTTAAAGCTTCTTCTGCCATATACTGAAGATTAATATCAATTGTTAAAACAGCATTTAAATTATTTTTAGTTATATTTAAATTTTCAATTGTTATAGGATTTCCGGTAGCATCTTTTAAAAATGATAATTTAACATTTCCACCACCGAGTTTATCATTAAGCAAATATTCTAAACCTTCTAAACCTATACCGGTCTTTTTACTGGTAAAGCCTATTGTAGAACCAGCAATCTCATTATACGGATAAAATCTCTTATAATTTTCCAATATACCTATATTCCATTCTTTTAAATCTGACCGAAGTTTCAAAAGCTGTGGCTTTATTGATTTATCTAAATTTGTTGCTAAAATCGTATAATTTTTTCTGTGGTATAAAACATCTCTTATATTTTCTTCCGGAATTTTTATAATCCTTGCTAACTCCCTTGCAACAGTATCTTTATCTTTTATATACTTAGGAATAACAAAAACGGTAATTGTAGGAATACTAATGGCAACAAATTTACCTTTTGAGTCAAATATAGTCCCTCTTGGAAGTAAGATATTTTCTTCGGAAAAATACTGCTTTTGAATATATTGATAAAGCTCATCTTTTTGTATTACTTGAAATTGGATTATCCTTCCTATTACAGCTAAAAATCCAAATGTTATAAAAAATGCAAAAAGGTATGCTTTTTTGTTATTCACTGCTTTTCTATAAATTTAACTTGTGAATAAGAAACATTTTTCATCTGAAGTTTATTTCTTGCTATATCTGATACTCTTTTGGGAGATGATAAAGCAGCAATATCCTGTTTTAATCTAAAATTTTCTGCTACAAGCTCACTTTTTTGTTGTTGCAACTGCATTATTTTGTGGTCTATGGTAGAGTTTATATAACTATAAGTAACTAATCCTGTCAGTAAAAAAAATAATATAATTATATGCTTTATATATTTACCAATCCCTTTTGCTTCCCTAATTTCTTCTAATATCATATACATTATATTTCCCTCGCTATTCTTAATTTAGCACTCCTTGAAGGGGGATTTTCTTTTATCTCCTCTTCTGTTGGAGTTATAGGTTTTTTCGTCAAAATTTCTATTTTCTTTAGTTCTTTATAACTTTTAAATAAATTTTTCACAATTCTATCTTCCAAAGAATGAAAAGATATTACCATAATTAGACCATTTTTTTCAATTAGCTGAATAGCTTTTTTTATACCTTCTTCTATTTGTGATAACTCATCATTTACAACTATTCTAATAGCTTGAAATGTTTTTGTTGCTGGATGAATTCTTCCATACCTTAACTTTGGAGGATAGCAACTTACTATCAAATCTGCAAGCTCTTTTGTTGTTTCTATTTTTTTGATTTTTCTTTGCCAAGCTATTTTTTTAGATATACATTTGGCAAACTTTTCTTCTCCATAATCTTTTATTATTTTATAAAGCTGTTGCTCTGTATAATAATTAACTACATCATAAGCAGTAAGTTCCTGAGATTTATCCATTCTCATATCAAGAAATTCTTCCCTTTGAAATGAAAACCCCCTTTCCATTTTTAGCTGAAAAGTTGAAACTCCTAAATCAAATAAAAATAAGGAAGCTTTATCTATATTTTGGGATTTTAATACTTTATCTAAATTTTTGAAACTTTCTTTAATCAGAATATATCTTCCTTCAAATTCTTTTAATCTTTCTTTTGCCTTTTCAATGGCAAAATCATCTCTATCTATTCCTATTAAAAATTTATCCGGAAAATTTTTTAGGAAAAGATAAGAATGTCCACCTCCACCAACAGTTGCATCTACAAATATTTTACCTTCTACGGTTTTAGCAAATTCTAATATCTCTTTATGCAATATAGGATAATGCTCTATCAACTCTTTTTCTGCCTTGTTCTGATAAATATTTCCCTATCAAGTTTGATTAAATTATCATATATAAATATTTCCACAGATGGCTTAGTTCTTTGTTTTTTAAATAAAAATTGTATTATTTCCGGATAATCTTTTAAAAGATTAAAACAATCTTTTTTATAGTAAAGTTGGCAAACACCGGATAATATTATTGAAGTTAGTAATAAATCTATATCTATAACCGGATAGTTATCATACATACATATTGCCAATGAAGATAAAGAAGCTGTTCTTTCTAATACTCCACCTTCATAATTTCTTCCTGTTTTATCTTTTTTCTTTTCAAGAAGATTTTTTATATCTTCCGTCAGTATGTTTTTAAGTAATAATTTATATTTTGGTTTTTTTATATTTGAGATAGCGAAATCTATTTGATGCCATAAAAATTCCAAAGCATAAGGTGTTTTATTCATTCTTCCAACAATCTTTTATTTATTTTTATTTTTGATTTTTCTTTTAATTTATCTAAATACATCTGTAAAATATTATTAAATTTTTCTGCTTTCATTATGGATAACATTCCTTTTTTCATATTTTCTGTTTCTTCTTTTGTTGGTTCCTGTTTTGTATTTATCTTTATTTGAAGAATATTTTCATCAGTTTTTAATGGTTTTGATATTTCTCCTTCTTTTAATTTATATATTGGGTTTACATCATCTGATTTTATACCATATTTAGCTATCAGTTCCTGCAGGGTTCCGTTAAAGCTTTCTGATATTGGATTATATTTTGATAAATCATTATTTTTTGAAATCTCTTTATAAAGCTCTTCTAATGCTTTTGGTTGTTTTTCTAATTTTAATTTTTGGGCTATCTGTTCTTTCACGGTTTCAAAAGGTATAGCTTTTATCTCTTCACCATAATATTTTGATATATAAAATCCGTCAGTAGATTTTGTAAAGGATATATTCTTATCTTTTGATAAAGATAAAACATCTTTTTTAACATCTTCCGGTAAATTAGATAACTGTTCTTCTTTATAGATTGTGCCGTCAAAAACCTTTTCAACATCTTTGTTTAATACAGGCTCTTTATCTGATTTTAAAGTTAAAAATATTTCTTTTGCTTTTTCTTCTGCTTTTTGTTGGTCTTTTGCTACTATTTTATATATTTTTATCTTTTTACCGGTTTCTAAAGAAAAATCTTTTTGGTGGTTTTGGTAATAATTTTTTATTTCTTCATCTGAAACTGTTATCTGCGGTTTAATGATTTTTATATCTGCTGATATTTTTGTAAGCTGTTTTTTGGTAAATGTTTCAACTTCTTCATCTGATATATATACAGAAGATTGAAGTATTGCAAGTAAATGCTGAACCGATAAATCTTTTTGTAATAATTTTTCAAAAAATTCCGGAGCTATTCCAAGAGAAGATAATGTAGATAGATATAAATCTTTGCTAAATTTACCATTTTGTTGAAAAGCCGGTATTGATAAAATTTCTTGCTTAACTTCTTCTTTTGTGGCTAATATACCTTCTTTTTTTGCTTCTTGATATAATAACTCTTTATCTATAAGATTATCTAAAACCTGTTTTTTTATCTCATTTTTTAAAGAAGATATATCTATTTTTTGTTGCTCATACATTGATACTACATTTTGATAGTTATAATTAAATTCTTGGATTGAGATTTCTTCGCCATTAACCTCTGCAACTCCGTTTATCTGACCACTAAATTTATATAAAAGAATAGCAATAAGACCGGTTCCTACAAATGCAAATACTGTAATATAAAGCACTATATTTTTCCATTTAGAACCTGCTATTTTGTCAAACATTAAAGCTCCTTATTTCAGTGTTTTGTTATAACTATTTTATCATTAAACAATTTTATTTGCATTTTTATTAAATTGGGTGTATAATATTTATCTGTGTTGGCCAGGTAGCTCAGTTGGTAGAGCATGCGGCTGAAAACCGCAGTGTCGGCGGTTCGATTCCGCCCTTGGCCACTTTATATCTCTTTTATAATACTTTTATCTTTTAATTCATCATATAGTTGTTTTATACTCTTTTTTAAAACAGGATGGATAAAATCCGGTTCTAAATCCAATAAAGGTTTTAACACAAAATCTCTTTCTACAATTCTTGGATGTGGAATTTCTATATTGCTATCTTTATATATTAGGTTATCGTAAAACAATATATCTATATCTATTTCCCGTGGTCCCCATTTAAATCTAAAAATCCTTCCAACTTTTTTTTCTACATCTTTTGTAAATTCAAAAAGAGATTTAATATCTAAATCGGTGTATCCTTTTATTGCTGTATTTATAAAATTTTCCTGATTTTCATATCCTACCGCTTTTGATTCATAAAACTTTGCGACTTGAATATCTTGTATTTTTTCCGATAAAAGGATTATGGCTTTTTGAATATTATTAATTTTATTTCCGACATTAGAGCCAAGTCCCAAAAATATCTTGATTTTTTTCATTTTAAAAAAGGCTCCCAAAGAGAGCCGATTTTTATTCTGTAAATACCTGACCTTCTACCGGTGATACTTCCACACCTTGTTGAGTAAGCCAGTTTATAGCTTTTTCTATCTCTTCTTCTTTTCCGATTATTTCAAGTTCAAGCCAGCCTATTTTTTCCTGAACATTAGCTTTTCTTATATTTATATCTACATCAAAACTTTTACATAATTTACTGAGGATTGGCTCCTTTATTTTTTCTTCCGGATATATAAGTTTAAGCTTCATTGAGCTCATTATCTAACCCCACCTGCTATTGCCGGAATTATAGCAACAACATCTCCATCTTTTAATGGAGTATCTTTTCCTTGTAAAAATCTTATATCTTCATCATTTACAAAGAAATTTACAAATTTTCTTATTTCTCCATTTTCATCAACGAGTCTATCTTTTATTCCAGGAAATTCTTTTTCTAAATTTTCTATTAATTCTCCTATTGTGTTTGCTTCTATTTTTACTTCTCCTTGCCCTTGGGTAATTCTTCTTAATGCTGTTGGTATTCTAACTGTTACCATGCTTAGCCTCCTTTTATAACTTTTTCTTTAAATTCTATTAAAGATGGTTTTATATGTATCGGTTTATTTAATTTTCCTTCTAATACTTCCATTGTTTTATATCCATTTCCGGTAATGTATGCAACCACAACTTCATCTTCTTTGAATACGCCTTTTTCCGCAAATTTTTTCAATACAGCAATTGTTGTTCCACCGGCAGTTTCTGTAAATATTCCTTCTGTTCTTGCAAGTAATTTTATACCTTCTATTATTTCTTCATTTGTAGCTATTTCTATATCTCCATTGCTTTCTTTTGCTGTTTTAACTGCATAAGGCCCATCTGCTGGATTACCGATTGCTATTGATTTTGCTATTGTATCCGGTTTTTCCGGTTTTATAAAATCTCTTCCTTCTTTAAATGCCTTATATATAGGACTGCATCCTGAGGCTTGGGCTCCATACATTCTCGGTGGCTTTCCTTCTACTAATCCAAGATTTATAAATTCATTAAATCCTTTCCATATTTTTGTATATAAAGAGCCTGAGGCAAGAGGTGCTACTACTGCATCCGGAATTTTCCATCCAAGTTGTTCTGCAACTTCAAAAGCAAGAGTTTTAGAACCTTCTGCATAAAAAGGTCTTACATTTATATTAACAAAAGCCCATCCAAACTCATTTGCAATTTCTGAGGATAATCTATTAACATCATCATAATTTCCATCTACTGCAACAACGGTAGGATTAAAAACTAAGCTACCTATAATTTTATTTGTTTCAAGATTTGAAGGAATAAAAACGAAGCATTTCATACCAGCAGAAGCCGCATGGGCTGCTACTGAGTTTGCAAGATTTCCGGTAGAAGCACAGGCTGCCGTATCAAATCCAAACTCTTTTGCTTTTGATAATGCTACCGATACAACCCTATCTTTAAATGATAAAGTAGGGTGATTTACAGAATCATCTTTTATATATAAATTTTTTATACCAAGTTCCTTTCCAAGATTTTCTGCTTTTATTAAAGGTGTAAAACCAGCCGATAAGCCTACCGTTGGATTTTCTACCGGTAGTAAATCTATATATCTCCAAAGGCTTTTTGGCCCTTTTTCTATCTTTTCTTTTGATATTATGGATTTTATATATTCATAATCATAATCTATTTCAAGAGGTCCAAAGCAGTATTCACATACATGAATAGGTTCAACCGGATAAGTTGCACCACATTCTTTACATTTTAAAGCTTTAATTTTTGCCAATTTTTGCACACCTCCGGAAAATTTAGATAGAAATTATATCATATTCTGTGTTAAAATATTTTTAAAAGTTTTAAACAAATGGAGCTTTATATGACTTTTCAAGATATTATAATATCTTTGCAAAAATACTGGACTGAAAAAGGTTGTATTTTGTGGCAACCATACGATATAGAAGTTGGTGCAGGGACAATGAATCCTGCTACATTTTTAAGGGTTTTGGGCCCTGAGCCCTGGAATGTTTGTTATGTAGAACCATCAAGAAGACCAAAAGATGGAAGATATGGAGAAAATCCTAACAGACTTCAACATTATTATCAATTTCAAGTAATTTTAAAACCTACACCGGAAAATCCTCAGGAGTTATATCTACAAAGCCTTGAAGCTCTCGGAATAGATTTAACTAAGCATGATATTAGATTTGTGGAAGATGATTGGGAAAGTCCTACACTTGGAGCTTGGGGACTTGGATGGGAAGTTTGGCTTGATGGAATGGAAATAACCCAATTTACATATTTTCAACAAGCAGGAGGCTTAGATTTACCTTCCATAAGTGTTGAGATAACTTATGGTCTTGAAAGAATAGCCACATATTTGCAAGGTGTTGATTCTGTATATGATATAGTTTGGGCAGAAGGTTTAACTTACGGAGATATATATAAAGAAGCAGAAAGACAATGGTCTATTCATAACTTTGAGGTTGTAGATATAGATTTTCTAAAAAAATCATTTGATATGAATGAAGAACAGGGTTATAAACTTATAGAAAAAAATCTTCCTATACCGGCTTATGATTATGCTTTAAAATGTTCCCATTTATTTAATTTACTTGATGCAAGAGGAGCAATATCTGTAAATGAAAGGGCAAGATATATAGCAAGGGTTAGAAATCTTGCAAGAGAATGTGCAAAAGCATTCTTATCCCATAGAGAAGAGCTTGGATATCCACTTATTAAGGAGAAAACCTAATGGCAAATTATTTGTTTGAGATAGGAACAGAAGAATTACCTCCAAAAGCTATAAATATATTACTTGAATATTCACAAAATTTTTTTGAGGAAAAATTAAAAGATTTCTTTTTATATCAAACTCCTGAAAATATATCTATCTTCTCTACACCAAGAAGACTATCAATTTTACTAAAAAATCTAAAAGATAAAAAAGAGCAGGAGGAGATAATAATTATAGGGCCACCGGCAAAAGTTTCTTTTGATAATGAAGGCAAATTTACAAAGGCAGCTATATCTTTTGCAGAAAAAAATAATATTCCCCTTGAAAATTTAAAAGTTATTACAACAGAAAAAGGCGAGTATTTAGGAGCTACAGTCATCAAAGAAGGGGAAGATTTAAAAGAAAGAATAAAAGAAGTTTTAAAAGAGTTTTTTGAAAATTTACCACCAATGAAAACAATGAGATGGGAAAGTTCCGGATTTAGATTTCCAAGACCTATAAGATGGATAGTTTCCCTTCTTGATGATAAAGTTATAGATTTTGAGATAGCAGGAGTAAAAGCCGATAGATACACATATCTTCATAGATTTATGACAAATACGGTAGGAAGAGGAGAAAAAAAAGAGTTAAAAGATGCATTATCTTATGAAGAAATTACAAAACTTGGATTTATTATAGCAAATAGAAAAGAAAGAAGAGAAGCAATAGAAAAAACATTATCTGCTTTTGGAAAAGTTTTAAATGCAGAAGCTATCTTAGACCAAGATTTGATAGATGAAGTAACAGATTTAACAGAATATCCGGTAGCCATTGTAGGTGATTTTAATCCGGAGTATCTTACACTTCCAAAGGAAGTAATAATAACTGTTTGCAAACACCATCAAAGATATTTTAACTTTATACAAAATGATAAATTAATACCTAAATTTTTAGCCTTTTCAAATAATTCAGTAAAAGAGAAAGAAGTTATTAAAAATGGATATGAAAAAGTTTTAAAAGCAAGACTTGAAGATGCATTATTCTTCTATAAAGAAGATTTAAAGAAAAATCTTGATGAGCTTTATGAAAAGCTATCAGGTATCCAATTCCATGAAAAACTTGGCTCAATCAAAGATAAAGTAGAAAGAAATAAAAAAATAGCATTAATAATTGCAAACTATTTAAAAGATGTAAATTTACAAAAGCTTGAAAGGGCTAATAAATTATCCAAAGTTGATTTAGTTACAGAAATGGTAAAAGAATTTGATGAACTACAAGGCATAATGGGAAGATATTATGCATTAAAACAAGGGGAAGAGCAGGAAGTAGCAGATGCAATATATGAGCATTATCTTCCAAAAACAGCAGAAGACCAGCTCCCAACAACAAAAATTGGCACAATACTTGCCCTTGCAGATAAAATAGATACCTTAATTTCATTTTTCAGCATAGGAGAAATACCAAAAGGAGCATCAGACCCATTTGGTTTAAGAAGAAATGCAATAGGTGTTGTCCGATTGCTTGTAGAAAAAGAGCTTGATATAGATTTAAAAGAGTTACTTGAAAAATTAACAGATAATCAAGAAGTCATAGAGCAACTTTTAGAGTTTATAACAAACAGATTTGAAGGATTATATAAATATGATAAAGATATAATAAATGCAGTCCTTTCAACAAAAGAGTATAATCTATACAGAGCAAAGTTAAAAATAGAGGCAATTTCTGAACTTAAAAAGAGGGAAGATTTTGAAGATATAATAACCGTATTTAAAAGAGTTGGAAGAATAATACCTCAGGATTTTGAAGGTGTTTTAAAAGAAGATTTGCTTTCTCAAAAAGAAGAAAAAGAGCTTTATCAAAAGATGGTTGAGATAAAAGATAAATTTAATAAAAAAGTAGAGAATAAAGAATATCAAGAAGCATTATTATCTTTACTAAAGTTAAAACCTTATATAGATAGATTTTTTGATAATGTAATGGTGATGGTAGATAATCAGCAAATAAAAATAAATAGATTAGCTTTATTAAATGAGATAAATAATTTATTTAAGAAAATAGCTGATTTTACAAAAATAAATTTTTAAGGAGGATTTAAAAATGGCTACTGACAAATTAATTGTGTGGCTCAGTGAAGTAGGAATGGAAGACATAGGATTAGTAGGTGGTAAGAATGCTTCCCTTGGTGAAATGATAAAGGGGTTGTCTTCCAAAGGAATAAAAGTTCCTATGGGATTTGTTGTAACTTCTGAAAGTTATTATTACTTTATAAGACACAACAATTTTGAAGAAAAAATAAGAGAGATTTTGTCAGGACTTGACCCTAACAATATTGAGGATTTATCTAAAAGAGGATTACAGGTTAGAGAGCTAATTAAAAGCGGAAAATTCCCTGAAGATTTAAAAGAAGCTATAATCAAAGCTTATGAAGAACTTAGTAAAATGTATAATCAATATAGGGTTGATGTTGCAGTAAGGTCTTCTGCAACTGCCGAAGATTTACCTCATGCATCTTTTGCAGGACAGCAAGATACGTATCTTAATATAAAAGGAGATGAAACATTATTAAATGCTATCAAAAGATGTTTTGCTTCTTTATTTACAGATAGGGCAATATCTTATAGGGAAGCATTCAAATTTGACCATTTTAAGATAGGGCTTGCTGTTGGTGTTCAAAAGATGGTTAGGTCTGATTTAGGCTCTGCCGGTGTGGCATTTTCTATTGATACAGACAGCGGATTTAAGGATGTGGTTCTTATAAATGCAGCTTATGGACTTGGAGAGATGGTTGTCCAAGGGGCAGTTACACCTGATGAATTCTTGGTATTTAAACCAACTTTGAAAGAAGGATATGAATCTATAATAGAGAAAAAACTTGGCAAAAAAATCCATAAAATGGTTTATGGAACATCTCCTGATGAAAGAACGAAAATAATTGCTGTATCAAAAGAAGACCAAGCTAAATTTGCTTTAACAGACCCAGAAGTTTTACAACTTGCAAGATGGGTAATGGCAATAGAAGAATACTACTCTAATAAATACGGAAAATGGACACCAATGGATGTAGAATGGGCAAAAGATGGAGAGCTAAATGAGTTATTTATCGTTCAAGCCCGTCCAGAAACTATCCATTCAAGAAAAGACCACTCTAAAATAGTAACATATAAAATAGTTGAACCTTATGAAATAAGAGAGAAAAAAAGAATAGTAGAAGGTATAGCAGTAGGGGATAAAGTTGCTTTTGGAAAGGTAAGAATATTACATGACCTTAAAGATGCTAAGAATTTCCAAGCTGGAGAAGTGCTTGTTACTGATATGACTGACCCTGATTGGGAGCCTATAATGAAAAAAGCAGCTGCAATAGTAACAAATAAAGGTGGTAGAACATGCCATGCAGCAATAGTTGCAAGAGAACTTGGGGTTCCTGCAGTTGTAGGAACAGGCAATGCTACAGAAGTATTAGAAAATGGACAGGAAGTAACGGTTTCCTGTGCAGAAGGTGATGTTGGTTATGTTTATGATGGGAAAATAGAGTTTGTAGTAGAAGAAACTGATATAAATACTCTTCCGAAAACAAAAACACCTATTATGATGAACGTAGCATCTCCGGAAGGTGCTTTTGATTTTTCATTCTTACCGAATGCAGGGGTTGGTCTTGCAAGGGAAGAATTTATTATAAATAACTATATAGGTATTCACCCTCTTGCATTGATAAAATTTGATGAAATTAAACAAAAAGACCCTGCACTTGCAGAAAAAATAGAAGATATAACATTTGGATATGAAAATAAAGAAGAGTATTATATTAAAAAACTTTCTTATGGTATAGCAAAAATAGGTGCTGCATTCTATCCAAAACCGGTTATTGTTAGATTTTCTGATTTTAAATCTAATGAATATGCAAACTTAATAGGTGGAAGATATTTTGAGCCGGAAGAAGAAAACCCAATGCTTGGATGGAGAGGAGCATCAAGATATTACTCACCACAATTTAAAGAAGCCTTTGGTCTTGAATGTAAAGCTATACTTAGAGTAAGAAATAAAATGGGATTAAAAAATGTTATAGTTATGGTTCCATTCTGTAGAACACCGGAAGAAGGTAAAAAAGTTCTTCAAGTAATGGAAGAGTATGGCTTGAAAAAAGGAGAAAATGGATTACAAGTATATGTTATGTGTGAGCTTCCGTCTAACGTAATGCTTGCAGACCAATTTGCAGAAATATTTGATGGATTTTCAATAGGTTCTAATGACTTAACCCAGTTAACTCTTGGATTGGATAGAGATTCTTCACTTGTTGCTCATCTTTATGATGAAAGAAATGAAGCAGTAAAAAGATTAATATCCCATGTTATAAAAGTAGCAAAAGAAAAAGGAAGAAAGATAGGAATATGCGGACAGGGTCCTTCAGACTTCCCTGAATTTGCACAATTTTTAGTAGAACAAGGTATAGATACAATATCTATAAACCCTGACTCTGTATTAAAAACAACAAAAGCAATATATGAAATAGAGGAGAAACTTGGATTACACCAATAAAAATGAAAGGCTTAAATATATAAGAAATTTCTCTATAATAGCCCATGTTGACCATGGGAAATCAACATTGGCTGATAGATTGATAGAGTTCACCGGTGCAATAGAAAAAAGAGAAATGAAAGAACAACTCCTTGATACCCTTGATATAGAAAGGGAGAGAGGAATTACTATAAAACTTCAAGCAGTTAGATTAAAATATAAAGATTATATATTACATCTTATAGATACACCGGGACACGTAGATTTTGGATATGAAGTTTCAAGGTCTCTCGCTGCATGCGAGGGAGCCTTGCTTTTAATAGATGCAACCCAAGGCATAGAAGCCCAAACAATAGCTACATTCTGGCAAGCCCTCAATCTAAATCTTGAAATAATACCGGTTATAAATAAAGTAGATTTACCTTCTGCAGATGTAGAAAGAATAAAAAGACAGATAGCAGATGTTCTTGGACTTGACCCGGAAGGAGCCATTCTTGCTTCCGGAAAAGCCGGTATAGGAATAAAAGAGATATTAGATGCAATAGTTGAAAGAATACCACCACCAAAAGGAGATGAAGACAAACCCTTAAAAGCATTAATATTTGATTCTTATTATGACCCATATAGAGGTGCAGTTGCTTTCGTAAGAGTAATAGATGGAAAGGTTTCCGTAGGAACAAGAATAAAGTTATTTTCAACAGGAAAAGAGTTTGAAGTGACAGAAGTTGGAGCCCAAACTCCAAAGATGGAAAAACTTGAAGAATTAAGAGCCGGAGATGTTGGATATATAGCAGCTGCTATAAAAGATGTGAGGGATATTAGGGTTGGAGATACTATAACAGATGCAAAAAAACCGGCAGATGAGCCTATTGAAGGATTTAGACCGGCAAAGCCAATGGTATATGCAGGTTTATATCCAACAGGAAACACAACCTTTGAAGATTTGAGAGATGCCCTTGAAAAATACAGCATAAACGATGCAGCAATCACTTATGAAGTAGAATCTTCACCGGCACTTGGACTTGGTTTTAGATGTGGATTCTTAGGATTACTACATCTTGAAATAGTTCAGGAAAGATTAGAAAGAGAATATGGTGTAGAGCTTATAACAACAGCTCCTAATGTTATCTATAAAGTTATTACCAAAAAAGGAGAAGAAATAGAGATAAGAAATCCATCAGAGCTTCCTGACCCTACAAAAATAGATAAAATATTAGAACCGTATATAGAAGCAAGTATAATAACACCTTCGGAATATGTCGGTGCAATAATGCAACTTGTTCAAGAAAAAAGAGGCATTCAAAAAAGTTTTGAATATTTAGACCAAAAAACAGTTTTACTCAGATATGAGATACCGATGGGAGAGGTCTTATTTGATTTTCATGATAAATTAAAAACAGCCACAAGAGGATATGCATCTTTTGATTACGAATTCGTAGGATATAAAGAAGGCGATTTGGTAAAAATGGATATATTAATCAATGATGAGCCGGTAGATGCTCTATCATTTATAGTCCACAAAGATAAAGCTTATAGAATAGGCAGAAATATTGTTGATAAAATGAAAGAAGTAATACCAAGACAATTATTTGAAGTGAAAATACAGGCAGCAATCGGCTCTAAGGTTATAGCATCTTCAAAAGTTCCTGCACTCAGAAGAGATGTATTGGCAAAATGTTATGGTGGAGATATAACAAGAAAGAAAAAACTCCTTGAAAAGCAAAAAGAAGGAAAAAAGAGAATGAAGCAGTTTGGTAAAGTAGAGCTTCCACAAGAAGCATTTTTGAGCATATTAAAGGCTGATTAATGCTAAAAAGAAAGTTAAAACTTGCAAATAGATTTAAAGAGATAACTTTAGCTTTATCTTCTCTTGGTATATTTAATATTTATGAATATTTTAAAGCTTTATTTGGATTAGAAACAGAGGAAGATTTAAAACCTCAGAAAATAAGAGAAACCCTTGAATATCTTGGACCTTCATTTATTAAACTCGGACAGATATTAAGTATCAGACCAGATATAGTCCCACAATCAATTATAAGAGAGCTTATAAAACTTCAAGATAAAGCTTCACAGATAGATTTTCAAATTATAAAACAGATATTAGAAAAAGAATATGCACCTAAAAAATTAGAAGATATATTTTCCCATATAGAAGAAACACCCTTAGCTTCTGCATCAATATCTCAGGTTCATATAGGAATATTAAAATCCGGTGAAAAAGTAGCCATAAAAGTAAAAAGACCTAATTTAGAAGAGCTAATCTCCTTAGATGCAGACTTATTTTTAAGTATAATCTCTTTTTTAGAAAAGCATTCGAAAACAATAAAAGAGCTTGATATAAAAGGTGTTATTTATCAATATAAATATACAACATTAAGAGAAGCAGATTTTGAAATAGAAGCACAGAATATAGAATTTTTCAGAAAAGTATTTAAAGATAATCAAAATATAAAAATACCAAAATGTTATAAAGAAATATCCACAAAAAATGTTCTTGTAATGGAATTTTTAGAAGGTAAAAAAATATCTGATTTAGATGATAAATTTGATAAAAAAAGATTGGCAGAAATAATAACAGATGCATATTACAAAATGGTTTTTGATATAGGTGTATATCATGCTGACCCACATCCGGGAAATCTATTGGTTTTAAAAGATGGCAGAGTAGGTATATTAGATTTTGGTATGATTGGTAAATTAACCGGAGCAAAAAAAAGATTATTATATGAACATATATTTGCAGTTGTTAATTTAGACACAACCCTTGCTATGAATTTTTATGAAGGAATGAAGATGATAACTCCAAAAACAGATATAGACAATCTTGAATATCAGGTAAGTATCTTTATAGATAAATATCACAACAAAACATTAGCAAATATAAATTTAAAAGAAATGGTGCTTGAAATTATTGAGCTTGTAAGAGAAAACCATTTAAAACTTCCTACCGATTTAGCATATCTTGGGAAAGCAGCAATAGGATTAGATGGAGTTATAAGAGTTCTTGATGAAAACTTTAATCCAACCGAAAGATTAACCCAATTTTTACAAAAATCTCTTACAGATTATGCAAAAGAAAAATTAAATGAGATAAAAGATATTATCAGTTTTTATTATAATCTTTCTTTTAAAATTGATGAAATACTAAAAATATTAAGAAGAGAAAGAATTACATTTCAGATTTTATTCAAAGATCATGAAGAGATAAGAGATTTATTTATATCTCAGATAAATAAATTATCATTGGCTATAATTACTGCCGGATTTTTTATATCTTCAGCATTATTTAATATCTCAAATCAACATTCTCTATCCAATTTCACCCTGTATTTTGGATTTTTTATTTTATTTATTTTGATATACAAGATATTAAGGGAATAAATGTCACAAAACAAAATATCTTTAAAAATGAAAAAATATTACCTAAATCTAATATAAGTAGAAAACCAAAATTAACAATGCAACTATCCTTGTCTTACATTAAATTATACCAAAACCAATATAAAATAATGTTAATAATATTAATGACAGAGAAAGAAATTGCCGTTGCAAGATTAGCAGGATTCATTGGAAAAAACTTCACTTCACGAATCTGCTCTTGAGATACTTGAAGCTTATGAACTTTTAAATATATAAAAGAAGGGGCTTTATGTCCCTTAACATTCCTCTTTTAACATATAATTAATATCTTCTCTATCTAAAACTCTTATTATACTTGTTGAGCCTGTAACTCCTCCAACAAATCCAACAAGAGTTATAACAACATCATCAGGCTTGAAATCTTCTTTGTATGCTTTATTTACAAAATGACACAAAAGCTCTTCAGAATTTTTACCTTTATCAATTATCATATAAGGTTTTACACCCCAGACTATGTTAAGCCTTCTAAAGGTTTTAATATCGTAAGTTATTGCAAGTATTGGAGCTTTAGGTCTAAATTTGGAAACATTTATTACTGTTCTTCCGGATTTTGTAAATGCAACTATTGCCTTTGCTGACAGTCTTTGTGAAAGTTTTGTTGCTGAATATGCTATCGATTGGGTTTTATCCTTTATAGATTCATACTCTCTGTGGAAATTGTAAATGTTTTCTGTTTCTATTATTGTTTTTTTCATAACTTGAACAGCTTCGACAGGATATTTTCCTACTGCTGTTTCATCTGAAAGCATTACAGCATCAGTTCCATCTAAAACAGCATTTGCTATATCTGATACTTCTGCTCTTGTAGGTCTTGGAGAGTTTAGCATAGAGGTAAGCATCTGGGTTGCTGTTATTACAGGTTTTCCTGCTTCATTACATTTTTTTATAATCATTTTCTGAATAACAGGAACCTTTTCCATCTCAATTTCAACCCCGAGGTCTCCCCTTGCAACTATTATTCCGTCAGAAACATCTATTATCCCTTCAATGTTCTCAACTGCTTCATGTTTTTCTATTTTTGCAAATAAAGGTTGGTCTCCACCGTAAGATTTGATTATTTCTTTTGCTTTTAAAATGTCTTCAGGAGTTTTTACAAATGAAAGTGCAATTATATCAATGCCTTCTTTGATGCCAAACTCTATATCTTTTATGTCTTTTTCTGTTAATGATGATATATCAAGTTTAACTTTTGGAAAATTTACTCCTTTTCTTGAAGATATAACACCTCCAACCAATACTTTTGCTGTTACACCCTCATTATCTACATCTATAACTTCAAGTCTAATAAGACCATCGGCTATATATAGCATATCTCCTTTTTTTAATTTATCTAAAATCTCCGGATGGTTTATGGTAATCTTTTCCTTTGTTCCTATAACTTCTTCTTTAACTATTTTTATGGTCTCTCCGTAAGAAACATTAAAAGGCTCTTTAACTTCTCCTATTCTAATCTTAGGTCCGGATAGGTCTTGTAAAATAGCTACATGTTTATTTAATTTTTCACTCACATTTCTAACTTTTTGTAAATTCTCTTTATGGATTTTGTGTTCTCCATGAGAAAAATTAAATCTAAATACATCAACACCTTCATTTATAAGCTTTTCTATCATATCTTCAGATGCTGTTGCCGGTCCAAGTGTTGCAACTATTTTTGTTTTTTTCATATTTGTCCCACCTCTTAATTTTTATCAAATTTTATCATATTAGTTAAGAGATTGTAGTTGTTAATAAATATATCTTTACAAATACTCTAAAAAGCTTTATATTTATATATTATGAATGAGAAAATAATAGAAGCATATAAATATAGACACTTTGGTAATAATAAAGCAAGGAATATCTTCAGGAGAAGTTCTCTTGGAAACTTAATCACTCCATATTATAGGGGTTACATCAGTAATTCCAAACCAAAGATGGGTGGGGGGGATAGTTTTCTATGTTTTGGGGAATTATGGGCGTGGAAAAAGTTTTCACAAAAGAGCTTGTTGATTTTGGTTATGTTCAGATTGGAAATCTAAAAATTCATCTTGTTCTTACAGATGTTGTTGTTACTACATGGATTGCAATGGCAGTGGTTATTATCTTATCTCTTTTCTTCACAAGAAATCTAAAAATAAAAAATCCATCAATAAGGCAGGTTCTTATAGAAACTGTTATTGTTGCTATGGCAAGGCAAATCAGAGACTTTTCTAATATGCCTGTATCTCCATTTTTTAATCTTATAGCAACAATGTGGATATTTGTTGCTTTTTCAAATCTTATGGGTATGGTTCCGGGTTCTCATACACCTACAGGAAATCTTTCAGCTGTTGTAGGACTTTCAACAATAACATTTTTTTCTGTTTTTTATTACGGAATAAAATTTCATGGATTTTCATATTTAAAAAGATTTTTTGAGCCTATTTTTATCCTGTTTCCTTTAAATATAATAGGAGAAATTGGAAGAATTATATCCCTTACCTTCAGACTCTTTGGTAATATGCTTGGATGGGATTTAATAATAGCAATACTTGTTTTACTTACAGGAATTTTAGTTCCAGTTCCTATGATGCTTTTTAACATAGTTGGTGATTTAATACAGACTTACTTATTTGGCGTACTGACACTTGCATATATTGTTGCAGGTTTAAAGGTTGAAGAGTTACACAAAAAGTTATTATATTTAAAAGAAAACTGGTATGACCTATAAAAGGAGGGTTTTAAATGGACGCACTTACAATTGTAGTAGCAGTTTCAATTTTTACAGCAGGATTTACAGTAGCAATAGGTGGAATGATGCCTTCAAAGGGAGAAGGTGAAGCATTAACAAAAGCAATAGAATCTGTTGCAAGACAGCCTGAACAGGCTAACACAATAATAAGATTGTTTTTCATAGGTGCTGCAGTTGTTGAGTCTGTTGCGATTTACTCTCTTGTTATAGCTTTAATTATCTTATTTGCAAATCCATTTATACATCTTTTTACAAAATAGGTGATAAATGAAAATAGATATTCTTACCTATCTTTTTGAAATAATAAACTTTTTTGTACTCATGTGGATTTTAAAAAAAATACTTTATAACCCAATCATCTCAGTTTTAAAAAAGAGAAAAGATTATATAGATGAAAGTATAAGAAAAGCAGAAGAAGCAGAAAGCAGATATCAAAGACTTCAAAAAGAGTATGAGGAACTTCTAAAAGAAATAGAGGAAACTAAAAAATCAAAACTTGCTGAAATTACCCAAGAAATAGAAAAAGAAAGGGAAAAAATGTATGAGAATATGAGGAAAGAGCTTGATGCAGAAAGAGAAAAGTTTTTAGAATCCCTTGAAACCCATAAAAAAGAAGTCCTTACAGAGATAAAAGAAGAAACAATTAAAACATCCCTTGAACTGGTATCAAAAATACTTTACAGCTTTACAGATAAACATTTACATAAAAAACTTTTAGACCTTGCAGTTGAAGGAATAAAAAATATAAACCCTGAAGAGAGGGACAACCTTGCACAGGAGTTAAAAGAACACTCTGTTGTTTATGTGGAAACTGCATATCCTCTTGAGGATGAGGATATTTCAAATATAAAAAATGCCATTAAAGAAACCTTAGGAGTTGAAGTAGAAATCAATCAAACAGAGAAAAAAGACCTTGTTACAGGGGTTAAACTGCATATTGCCTCAAAATTAATTGATGTTTCACTTAAAGGACAGCTGTTAGCCTTTGAGACATTACTTAGAAAGAGGATAGAAGTTTGAAAATACAAGAAGAGATAGAAAACTTAAAAAAAGGTTTAAAAGAGGCTGTAAAAGAATTTGAGATAAAGCCAATAATAAAAGAACAGGGGGTTGTTGAATCTATAGAAGAGGGCATAGCTTCTGTTAGAGGACTTCCAAATGCAATGTTTTATGAGGTTCTAAAGTTTGAAAATGATGTAAACGGAATAGTCATTGATATTTCAGATAAATATGTAAGGGCTATAATCCTTGAAAATAAAACTGTAAATATAAACACTCCTGTATACAGAACAGGGCATATAATGTCTGTAGGTGTTTCAGATGAACTTTTAGGCAGAATAATAGACCCCCTTGGAAAACCCCTTGATGAAAAACCAAAAATAAAAACCCACACATATTATCCGGTTGAAAGGGATGCACCGGCAATATTTGATAGAGATTTTGTTAAAGAACAGCTTTACACAGGTATAAAAGTTATAGATACTATGTTTCCAATTGGAAAAGGACAGAGGGAGCTTATCCTCGGAGACCCAGGAGTAGGGAAAACCTCTATAGCTGTTGATACAATTTTAAATCAAAAAGATAAAAATGTAATATGTGTATATACAGCAATAGGACAGAGAAAACAAAATATACTTGATGTTTACTCTACATTAAAAAAATACGGTGGGCTTGATTATACAGTTATAGTATCAGCATCTTCAGACCAGCCCCTTGGACTTCAATTTTTAGCTCCTTATTCAGCAACGGCAATTGCAGAATATTTTCTAGATAAAGGCAAAGACGTTCTTATTATTTATGATGATTTAACAAAACATGCTTTTGCCTACCAGTCTTTATCACTTCTTTTAAAAAGACCACCTGGAAGAGAAGCATTTCCCGGTGATATATTTTATATTCACTCAAGACTTCTTGAAAGGGCTTGCAAAATAAAAGATGGCGGTTCAATTACTGCTCTTCCAATAGTTGAAACTCAGGCCGGCAGAATTTCCTCCTATATCCCAACAAATGTTATATCAATTACAGATGGTCAGATTTATCTGGATACAAACCTTTTTAATATAAATCAAAGACCTGCAGTTGATGTTGGAATATCAGTTTCAAGGATTGGAGGAAAAACTCAGATACCTGCATTAAAAGAGGTTGCAAGATTTTTAAGGTTGTACTACACACAGTTTCTTGAAGTTGAGATATTTACAAAACTCGGGGTTAAAGTATTTGGAGAAACAGCACAGATAATAAAAAGGGGTAAAAGATTAAGAGAGCTTTTAAAACAGCCAAAACAAAAACCTTATCAGGTTGAAGAGATGATAGTTATATTCTTCCTTTTAAATGAAGGATACTTTGATAATATTCCCCAAGAGCAGGTAAATGACAGAGCAGATTTTATTCTAAAAGCTGTGAAAGAAAAAAATCCTTATATTTTAGCAGATATAAAAACTTCAAAGGTTTTAACAAAAGAAATAAAAGAGAAAATAAAAGAATTTGTGGGAAAATTATGAAAGCAACAGAAGAGATTCAGCCAAAAATAAAAAGATTTGAGGATATTGGGAAAATAGTTCTTTCTATGAAATCAATAGTTTCTTTGAACGTTCAAAATAGCCAAAAACAAATCCAGAGTTTAAGAGATTATGAAGAGGAAATTACAAGCTCTTTAAAAATGCTTCTTTCATATTTCCCTGATATTACTTTAGGATTTGAAGAAGGAAAAAAAGGAATAATAGTTTATGGTTCAGAGCAGGGACTTTGTGGTCTTTTCAATGAAAAAATAGCAAAATTTGTAAATGAAACATTCAAAGAATACGAAGGATTAATTATAGTAGGTAAGAAACTTGATGATACAATTCGGGACAGAAAACTAAAATCCTTTGCAGCACCTGTAAATTATGAAGCTATTTATTCCTATGCCACCGAGCTTCTTGAGTATATAACACAGATCTATGTAAGCAAAAAAATAAATGAAATTTACGTTGTTTACAATCAGTTTTTAGGTGTTGGAAAATACAAACCTGTTTATAGAAGAATTATTCCTTTTGAGATAGAAAGGGAAGAGATATTTAAGTTTCCACCTGTAACAGATATAAATCCAGAGGAAATACTTTCAAACCTGATTATTGAATACATATTTTCAAATATATACAGGTCTTATCTTGAGTCATTTTTATCTGAAAACAGTGTAAGATTAATGAATATGAATAATGCTTCAAAATCTATCGAGAAAAATATCAATAGCCTTGAGATAGAAAAAAATTACTACAGACAGGAAGAAATAACAAATGAAATTCAGGAGATACTAACAGCATATAAAGTTCTGGCAGGAGAAAAATGAGCGGAAAAATAATAAATATAAAGGAAAGTGTTGTTGATGTAATATTTCCGGAGAATGACATACCTTTTATAAGAGAGATTCTTATTGTAGAAGAGGCAAACATCTATCTGGAAGTTCAGCTTTTAAAAGAAGACAATATAGTATCCTGTCTTGTTCTTGGAAAGACTATAGGAATATCAAAAAATATGAAGGTCAAAAGAACAAGAAATGTTTTAACTGTAAAGGTAGGAGAAGCGGTTTTAGGAAGGAGTTTAAATGTTTTTGGTAAACCTATTGATAGAATTGGAGAAATTATTTCGGATATTGAGTATCCAATATATAGAAAACCACCAAAATTCACAGAAGAAAAAGAAGAAAGGGAGATACTTGAAACAGGTATAAAAATCGTTGATTTGCTTGTCCCATTTGTTAAAGGTGGAAAGGTTGGGCTTTTTGGTGGAGCAGGCGTTGGAAAAACGGTATTGCTAACAGAATTTATTTTTAGAATGATAAAAATCCATGAAGGGATATCAGTATTTGCAGGAGTTGGGGAAAGGATAAGGGAAGCCCATGAGCTATGGCATGAGCTAAAAAGGCTTGATGTTTTAAATAAAACAACTTTGGTTTTAGGTCAGATGAACGAGCCTCCCGGTATAAGGGCAAGGGCTATATTTCCGGCATTATCAATTGCAGAGTATTTTAGAGATGAAAAAAATATGGATGTTTTACTTCTTATTGACAATATATTTAGATATGCACAGGCTGGTATGGAAGTTTCAACACTTCTTGGGAAACTACCTGCAAGGGCAGGATACCAGCCAACATTAAAAGAAGAGATAGCAATGGTTGAAGAAAGAATAACCTCAACAAAAAACGGCTCCATAACATCTGTTCAGGCAATTTATGTTCCGGCAGATGACATCACAGACCCTGCACCTTCAAGCACATTTCCACATCTTGATAGTATAGTTATTCTTTCAAGGAAAAGGGCAGCTAAAGGATTTTATCCGGCAATTGACCCACTTCAATCAAGGACAAAAGTATTAGACCCTGAAATTGTTGGAAATATACATTATGAAGTTGCAAATGCCGTTATTTACCATCTCCAAAGGTATAAAGACCTTGAAGATATTATAAATATGCTTGGAATTGAAGAACTTTCAAAGGAAGATAGACTTATAGTCCAGAGGGCAAGAAAGTTAGAAAGATTCTTAACCCAGCCATTTTTCACAACAGAAGCATTTACAGGCAAAAAAGGAAAGCATGTTCCCCTTAAAGAAACTATAAAAGGCTGTCAGGAAATAATTGAAGGAAAGTATGATAATATAGATGAAGCTAAATTTTATATGATAGGAACTGTAGAAGAAGCAAAAGGTGTAACATGAACTATTTTACTTTAAGGTTTTTAACACCTGAAAAAGAGCAGATTTTTAAAGCAAAATATCTATCTGTAGAAGATACAGCAGGAAGTCTAGGAATATACCCAAAACATATAGACTATATAACACCTTTAAGCCGTTCATTAGGTTATTTTATAGATGAGGCAGACAATAAAATATATATAGCTTACGATTACGGTCTTTTAAAAATTAGCAATAACAATGTTTCTGTAATATCAAGAACTATATTGACAGGAACAAACTTGCAGCAGTTAAAAGAAGAGCTTGAAAAAAAGGTTCAAAAAACAACAATTTTTGAAAAACAGCTAAGGGAAAATATAAAAACACTTGAAAGAATGATAATGAAAGAAATAATTGAGATAGAAAGAGGCTGATATGGATTTTTACAAAGAAATTAGAAAAAAAATAGAAGAAGCTGAAAAAAGGGAGAAAAAAGGAATATTTTTTGTGATTTCTTATATTGGAAGTATAAGCATAATCTTTATTTTACCTGTTGTTGTCGGTGCATATATAGGTTGGTGGATAGATGGAAAATATAAAGGGGAAGGGACAGTATCATGGACTATAACAGGGATATTAATTGGAATTATGATTGGAATTTACAATATTTATCAGATTTTTTATAAAAAAGAAATTAAATAAGGGATTATAGAATGGAAAACATAATAAAAGAAGGTGGAGCTTTATTTGAAATAGGTCTAATTCTTATCATCGGTTATCTTTTTGGAAATATTGCCAATTTATTTAAATTTCCAAGAGTTAGCGGTTATATTTTAGCCGGAATAATAATGAGTCCTTCATTGCTTGGGATAATAGATAAAGAATTTCTCCAAAGAGCTGATGTTATCACACATGCAAGTTTATCTATAATTACATTCTTAATAGGAGCCAGTCTTTCCTGGAAAAATGTTAAATCACTGGGGAAAGTTATAACAATTGTAACTTTAGGAGAAGCTGAAATAGCATTTTTATTTGTCACCTTAATTATGTTTCTCTATCTTATGTTTACCGGAGATTATACAACATCTACCCTTATAGCAATGGCATTTTTATTTGGTTCTTTAGCCTCTCCTACAGACCCAACAGCTACTTTAGAAGTTATCCATGAGTTTAAAGCAAAAGGCACATTAACAACTACCGTCTTAGGTGTTGCTGCTTTAGACGATGCAACAGGTATTATAAATTTTGTAATAGGTTTTTCTATTGCACTTACCGTAATAAAAGGAAGTTCTATAAATATCCTTGATATTGGGTACCAGATAGGTTTCCAGATTTTTGGGGCAGTTTTACTTGGAATTGTAATGGGATATCTAATGCATTTTTTAGGAAAATTTGCAGAAGAAAGAAAAGAAGTTGTTACAGTTACAATTGGTATTCTTTTTATAACATTTTCAATTGCCCATGCTATCGGGGTAGATGAGCTTCTTTCTACTATGACTACAGGAATAACCCTTGTTAATGTTGATAAAGAAAACGAAAGATTTAAAGCTCCTCTTGAAAATTATATAGAAGATTTTATTTTTACATTATTTTTTGTTGTTGGAGCAGCATTCTTAGATATAAAAATTCTGTTTGAATATGCTCTTGGGGTTGTTATTTACATTCTGGCAAGATTTACCGGCAAGTTTATAGGTGTATATTTAGGAGGTCATATATCCAATGCTCCAGAAAAAATAAAAAAATATCTTGCTTTTTCCCTTTTCCCTCAGGGTGGTATAGTTGTAGGTCTTTCACTTCTTGCTTATCAAAATCCGGAGTTTAAAGATTTTGGTCTCATATTAGTTAATGTTGTAATAGGTGCAACAGTTATACATGAAATATTAGGTCCTATATTTTCTGAATTTGCATTAAAAAAAGCAGAAGAAATCACCAAAAAAGTATGACTTTTGTATTTTTGTTTTTCTTAGGGTTTATTACAGGGGTATTTTATTTTCTTCACCTTTATAACAGTGTAAAAAAAGCTATTCTAAAAAGAAAAAATAAACTAAAATTTTTTGAAAGGTTTCTTGTTTTTGCAGTTATTTCTATTTTTGTTGCTTATTTATTTAAAATTGGGATAATTGCTTTTTTAATAGGTTTTTATATCTCTAGAGTGTTAATTCAATATAAAAATTTAGTTTAATGCGAATTCCCAAATTAGCGTTTATATATCTTCAACCTGTTTTTTAAATCGTTTAAAATCATTAATGCTTGAAGTGGTGTTGTGGTTGCTAAATCTAAATCTAATATCTCATTTATTATTTCTGAAAAATCCTGCTCCATTTCATATTTTATGATTTCTTGTTTTAAATTATTTAAATCTTCTTTAAGAATATCATTATCTTCTTTTTTTGTTTCAAATTTATAAAGATATTCATAAGCTTTTTTGATTATTTCATCTTTTATTCCGGCAAGTTTTGCAACATGAATTCCATAACTTTTACTACTAAATCCTTCCATAACTTTATATAAAAATGTTATTTTGTGATTATCTTCTTCTTTGACAGCCATGTGAAAATTTTTTACACCTTTATGGGTATATTCCATCTGTGTAAGTTCGTGATAATGGGTAGCAAATAAAGTTTTTGCCTTTATATTATTGACAATATAATCTGATATTGCCATTGCTATTGATAAGCCATCATAAGTGCTTGTTCCTCTTCCTACTTCATCAAGCACTATGAAACTTTTTTCTGTGGCATTATTTAGTATATTAGCCATTTCAAGCATTTCTACCATAAATGTTGATAAACCTTTTGCAAGGGCATCTCCTGAGCCTATTCTGGTAAATATTGCATCTACTATTCCTATTTCTGCTTTTTCTGCCGGAACAAAAGAGCCAATCTGTGCCAAGATAATAATAATTGCAGATTGTCTTATAAATGTGCTTTTTCCTGCCATATTCGGTCCGGTAATAATATGAAAGAAACTATCTTTATCCATATAAAGAGAGTTAGGAACAAAATCTTCATAAAAATTTTTTATTACCGGATGATAACCTTCTTTAATATCTATCTTATAATCTTCTGATATTTCCGGTTTTGTCCAGAATTTTTCAACGGCTATCTGGGCTAAGGAAACTAAAGCATCTATCATAGAAATACTTTCTGCTGTTTTAGCTATCTGTCTTGCCAAAGAAGATACTTCTTCTCTTAATGAAGAAAATATCTCATATTCAAGGGCTTTTATCTTTTCATCGGCAGATAAAACTTTTTCTTCAAAAGATTGAAGCTCATCTGTTATAAATCTTTCAGCATTTGATAATGTCTGTCTTCTTTTAAAATAATCCGGCACAAATTTTAAATTAGGTTTTGTTATTTCTATATAATATCCCATAACCTTATTAAAACCTATTTTTAAACTTTGGATACCTGTTTCATTTCTTAATTTTTCCTGATAATTTCTTATCCATTCAACTGCTTTTTCTTTTAAATCTTTTAATTCATCAACTCTTTCATCTACACCATATTTTATTAAACCACCTTCTTTTAGATGTATTGGTGGATTATCTTCTAAATATTTATCAAGTTTTTCTACTAAATAGCCTAAATCTTCTATTTGATTAAATAAATCTTTTAAAAGAAATGAGTTTATATCTTTTGATAAATCTTTCATCTTTAAAGCTATTTTTAAAGATTCCCTTAAAGCCACCATATCTTTTGGTGTTAATGTGTTTGAAGATATTCTTGATATTAATCTTTCTATATCATATATATTTTCAAGATATTCTCTTATTTGGGTTCTAAGTTTGTGGTTATTTATTAACTCTTCTACTGCTTCTTGTCTTTCTTTTATTTGTTTTATATTTTTTAATGGATGTAAAAGTAAAAATTTTAATTTTCTTTTTCCCATTCCGGTTAAAGCTCTATTTATAACCTGATAAAGGGAGATACTACCATCATTTGCATTTATTATTTCAAGATGTTTTTGGGCAGAATAATCTAATCTCATATAAATATCTTCTTTGTAAGGTTTAAGTAGTTTTATAAATGGTAAAAATGATTTTTGTGAAATTCTTGCATATTTCAAAACTGCAGCGGCAGAATACAATGCAGATATTTCCTCATTACTAAATCCAAGAGAGTAAAAATGGGTTATATTAAAAAATTCCAAAAGCTCTTTTAAAGCTTTTTCATCAAAAAATTCTTCATCTAATTTAGTTATAAAGATATTTTTAAAATACTCTTCAACAAGAGATAAATCACTATTTTTTAATGTTAATATCTCTTTTGGCTGAAATTTGGATATAAAAGATAAAATCTCATCTTTTTCTAAAACTGCTGCCAAAAACTCGCCTGTTGATAAATCAAGATAAGATACTGCATATTTATTTCCTTTTTCTAAGATAGCAGATAAACCGGATTTTATTTTGTCATTATCAAAATATGTTCCCGGTGTTAAAACTCTTATAACTTCTCTTTTTACTACTTTACCGGGTGTAGCCGGTTCAAGCTGTTCGCAGATAGCTACTTTATAACCTTTCATCACAAGCCTTGATATATAGCTATCTGCAGAATGATATGGAATACCACACATAGGAATATCTTTATCTTTTGATACCTTCTTTTTGGTTAATACTATATTTAATTCCCTTGACCCTATTATTGCATCTTCATAAAAAAGCTCATAAAAATCTCCAAGTCTAAAAAGTAAAAGTGCATCTTGATAATCTTTTTTGATACTGTGATATTGGGCTATCATAGGAGTAATATTGTTATCCAAATTTGACACTCCTATTAAACAATCTTCATAGAAACTATTGTTTTTATTTTACCATCTTCCTCTTTTACGGTAGTATAGGCATATATTTCTACATCTTCTTGGGTAGATATTCTTTTTGCCCTTATATTACTCATCTTTTTATCTCTTAGAGAAACAAAGTTATCTGTTGGCATATAATCTTTTTTTGATAACTCTTTTTTAAATATTTCGCTTGCTAATTCCTCTTGTGAGCTATCCCTAACATCTACACCTTCTAAAACAACGGTAAGCTGCGTAGGATTCATTATTTTATAAGCTCCTTTTATTAAAAATTATAACTATTAAATATAATCCTTAAAAATTTATCTGCTATACATTAAATCTAAAATAGATTATATCTCCATCTTTTACTATATAATCTTTTCCTTCTATTCTAAGTTGACCAAGTTCCTTTGCTTTTTGCATTGAACCTATTTTTATATAATCTTCATAATTAATAACTTCTGCTGCTATAAAACCTCTTTCTATATCAGAATGGATTTCTCCGGCTGCTTGTGGTGCTTTTGTTCCTTCTTTTATTGTCCAAGCTCTTGCTTCTTTTTCTCCTGCTGTAAAGTATGTAATTAATCCAAGAAGTTTATATCCTGTTTTTATCATTTTATTTAATCCCGGTTCTTCCAAACCAAGAGCCAATAAAAACTCTTTTCTTTCTTCTTTTGGTAATTCTATTAATTCTTGTTCCACTTTACCGCATAAAATTACAAGGGGTGCTCCTTCTTTTTCTGCTTTCTCTTTTAATTGTTTAAGATAAATATTGTTTTCTCCATTTGGTAAATCTTCTTCCGGAATATTTGCAATATACATTATCGGCTTTATTGTAAGTGGATATAATGTTTTTTTAAGCCAATCTATCTGTTCTTCCTCAAATTTATCAAGATGAAGTCTTAGCGGTTGTAAATCTTCAAGTATTGCTTTTGCTTTTTCTAATATTTCCAGTTCTGCTTTTGCTTCTTTATTGCCGGTTTTTGCTGCTTTTGCAGTTTTTTCATATCTTTTTTCTAAGGATTGTAAATCTGCAAGAATTAGTTCTGTTTCAATTATTTCTGCATCTCTTACCGGATTAACAGAACCTTCAACATGGACAATATCAGGGTCATCAAAACATCTTACTACATGGGCTATGGCAGATACTTGTCTTATATTTGATAAAAATTGATTTCCAAGACCTTCTCCTTTACTTGCTCCTTTTACCAATCCTGCAATATCTACAAACTCAATGGTTGCAGGCACTATATTTTTACTTTTTTCAAGCTCTGCTATTTTGTATAATCTTTCATCAGGAACATTTACAATTCCTACATTTGGGTCTATTGTGCAAAACGGATAGTTTGCAACACCGGCTTTCGCCGTTTCTGTTAAAGCATTAAAAATAGTTGATTTTCCTACATTCGGAAGCCCTACAATACCAATATTTAACTTCATCTCCTACCTTCTAAATGAATTTTTTTAAGAGAAAATATTATATATCAGAGGTTTGTTATTTCAAATTTTTATTCTTGTTAAAACTCCATGGGTTTTATGGATAGGTAAATTATAAAATTGTACAAAGGAAGGTGTATTTCTTTTAATAAATGCAAATATTTTCCCCAACGGATTATTTGAGAATATATCTTCTATTCCAAAAAATATAACCTTTTCATTAATTCCAATTTCCCTTAACAATTTTTCTAATTTTAATATTTCCATATATCCAACTTTAATTGATATAGCTTCTAATCCATCTGTAATAACGCCGTAATTATATATTATCTTTCCAAAAGGTTGCTCCAAACTTCCTATGGATAAAAATATATTTTTTTGATAAATAATATTTTGTTTTAATGTAGTATTTATTATATAAGGAGGAATTTTATGAATATCTTTAACAAAGAAGATGGCAGAACCTTCTACTTTTGAAGATTTTTGGTATAACTCTTTAAATTCTTTAATATATTCATTTATATCAACTAAATTTAGTGCCTTTGATAATCTATATTTTCCATAATTGTAAATTAATATTAAAGCTAAAATAAAACAAGCAATAATAATTGTAATATATGCTCCATGTTCTATTTTAGAAAAATTAGCAATAAAAAATGATAAATCTACACAAAAAACAAAAATAGATAATAATAGATATAAATAAGATTTTTTCATAAAATATATAACTGTCAAAAGAATACCTGTTATTGTCATTGTTCCGGATACTGCAAAACCATAAGCAGCAGCTAAATTTTCTGAAGATTGAAAGATTATTAATACAACTAAAATAGTTATAAATAAAAGCCAATTAACTGATGGTATATAGATTTGTGGTTTTAGCTCTGTAGAGGTATGAACAATTCTTAGCATTGGCAAAATTCCAGTAATAATTCCCTGATAAATTAAAGAAAAAGAAGCACTTATTGTTGCTTGGGATGCTATAATTGTGGCTAATATAGTTAATATCAAAATGGCTGAATAAAAAATACCAAAATCTGTATTCATTAAATCAAAATATATATTTTTAGAATTAGAATGTGAAATAAAGAAAGCTCCTTGTCCTAAATAATTGAACAACAATGCAATAAAAACAAAATTCCAAGCTTTTACTATCGGCTCTCTACCAAGATGTCCCATATCAGCGTATAAAGCTTCCCCACCGGTTGCTGCCAATATAATATCAGAAAGAATAAGGAAAGAAGCAAAACCATTATTTAAAATAAAGTTTATAGCATATTCAGGATTTATTGATGCAATTATTTCCGGATAAAAAGATAAACCTTGTAAACCTGATATAAAAAGTACAAAAAACCATAAAATCATTATATATCCAAAATATTGTCCTACTTTTTCTATTCCATACTTTTGGAAAAAGAATAAAGCCGTTGTTATTATTATAGCAATAGCTACTAAATCTATTCTTTCTAATCCGGAAAAAATAGAGATTAAAGGTAATCCTTCTACTGCAGATAAAATAGAAATAGCCGGAGTGATAACGCTATCTCCAAGCATTAAAGAAAATCCTACATATGATAAAAAAGTTATAAATATTAAAATTCTTGAAGATTTAATCAAAGAAGTTACTATTTCTTTTAAAACTATAATTCCGCCTTCCCCTCTTTTACTTAAATTCATAGCAAGAAAAACATATTGAATAGTAACTATAATAACTAAAGTCCAACATATTAATGAAACAATGCCAAATATGTTTTCCTTCGTAGGCTTAACAAATAATGATAAAACGGTAAATGTATAGATTGGGCTTGTTCCTATATCTCCAAAAACTGCTCCTAAAGCTTTTATTACCTTATCCATTTTTACAATAAATCCATAACATTATTAATATTGCCTAAAACTATTAAAATATCTCCATCTTGAAGCATAAATTCACCAGCCGGATTTATAATAACACTGTTTTCTCGTTTAACTCCCAAAACATTAATATCATATTTTTTCCTTAAATCCAGCTCTGCTAAAGTTTTACCTACCATAAATTGGGGAACTTTTATTTCAAATATGCTGTAATTTTCTGTTAAATAAATTTCTTCAATTATTTCCTTTGCTATCAATGAATTTGCTACTCTTATAGCTGTTTCCATTTCAGGATATATAACTCTTGATACATTTAGTTTTTCTAACATTTTTCCATGAAGAGGATTAATAGCTTTTGCTACTATTTCTTTTATTCCAAGCTCATTTAACAACATCACTATCATTAGATTTGCTTCCAAATTTTCACCTACACTAACAACTGCAACATCTACTGCTTTTATACCAGATTCTCTTAAAGCTTTTTCATCTGTAGCATCAAGAATATAAGTTTGAGTTACAAATTCTGAAACCTCTTTAACCCTATCTTCATCCTTATCTATGGCTATAACTTCCATTCCCCTTTCTGCCAAAGTTTTTGCCACATGAAAACCAAATTTACCTAAACCTATTACCGCAAATATTCTTTTTTCTTTCATAACACTATCCTCGCTTCCGGATATTTGATATAACTTTCTTTTTGTTTTCCTGATAATGCTAATGCAAATCCAAGTATTCCTACTCTACCTACTATCATTGTTAAAATTATTAATATCTTTCCAAAAGGTGAAAAATCTGCACTTAAACTTAATCCATTTGGCAAACCTACAGATAGACCAACTGTTGAAAAAGCAGAAACAACCTCAAATAAAGAAGCAATAAAAGGTTTTTCTTCAACTCTAACTATTGTTAATGTTATTAACGTGTTATATAAAAATGCCAAAGCAAGAATAACCATAGCTTTATAAATAATATTTGGATTTATTCTTCTTTTGAATACATTTACATCTTTTTTACCTTTTAGATAATTTAAGATAGCTAAGCCAACTACAGATACTGTTATGGTCTTTACTCCACCTCCAGTTCCACCCGGTGAAGCTCCTATAAACATCAAAATAATAATTATAAATAAAGTTGATTCTGATAATATTGAAAAATCTATTGTGTTAAACCCTGCAGTTCTTGAAGATACACTGGTAAATAACGATATAATAATTCTGTCAGACCAATTATAACTCCATAAACCTTTATAATGATTAAATTCCGATATTAATATACTAATAGCACCCCATACTATTAAGAATAATGAAAAATATATTACAATTTTTGTATGGGTGCTTATTCTTGTTATCTCTTTTTTAAAATAAAGAATTAATTCTGTTATAACATAAAATCCAATACCACCAACTATAATTAAGATAGCTATTACAAAATTTAGATAAATATCTGATTTATATTTCATAAGATTATCAGAAAATAAAGAAAATCCGGCATTATTAAATGCAGATATAGAATGAAAAATACTAAGATAAACAGCCTTTTCTAAAGGATATTCTTTTATAAAATCTATCAGTAGTGCAAAAGCTCCTATTATTTCAATAATAATTACAATTGAAAAAACTCTTTTTAAAAATCTTACCACTCCAGCAATTCCCGGATAATTTAACGATTCTGCTAATATCATTCTTTCTTTTATAGAAGCTTTTTTTCTAAGCATTAATAAGAAAAATGTTGTCATCGTCATATATCCAAGACCACCAATTTGGATAAGTAATAAAATAATAATTTGCCCAAAAAATGTAAAATCTTTTGGTGTATCTAAAACAATTAATCCTGTTACGGTAGTGGCAGATGTTGCAGTAAATAAAGCATCTAAAAATGATATATCCTTAGTTGTAGAAATTGGTAATTTTAATAAAATGCTACCTATTAGAATAAGGGCAATATATGATATTAAAACAATCTGAACCGGTGAAAGTTGAAAATTATTTTTTATCCTTTCATAGCTTTCTTTTATTTTCATTTAATTTAATCTCTTTATTTCCTTGTCTTAATATTTCTATTTTACCATTTTGTTTTACTTTTACAATAGTTGATGGCAATGTATTAGATTTTCCTTGGTCTATATAAATATCTATATTCTCTCCGAGGCTTTTTATTGCTTCTTCTATGGTTGTTGCCGGCTCTTCTCCTGATATATTGGCACTTGGTGCAACTACTGGTTTTTCCAGTTTATATAAAAACTCTATCAAATCTTCTTTATCCGGTATTCTAAAAGCTAAAGAATTTTTACCTCTATGAAGATATTTTAGGTCTTTTAACTTTTCTTTTGGTAAATCAATTTTTACCGTTATTCCTTTTTCATTTAATATCTCTTTTTCTTTTTCCGATATATTTATTCCAAATTGTTTTATAAAAGAAATATCTGGAATAAGTATTATAAAAGGCTTATCTTTCTCTCTTTTTTTAATTTGATATATTCTTTCTACGGCTTCTTTATTTGTTGCATCTGCTATAATGCCGTATAATGTGTCTGTTTTTATTACTGCAATGCCACCTTTTTTTAGTATATCTGTTGCATCTTCTAATATATTGGATATTTTCATAGATAACTATGTTCTCCTGATGGAAAGTGCTTTTCTTTTACTTCTTTATCAAACTGTTTTAAAGCATTTTTTATTAAATTTCCGGCTTCTAAGTATCTTTTTACAAATTTAGGTGTTTTTTCAAAGATGCCTATTAAATCATGAAAAACAAGAACCTGTCCGTCTGTATCTTTTCCGGCTCCTATTCCTATGGTTGGTATTGATAACATATCTGTTATTTCTTTTGCTAATTTTGAAGGAACTGCTTCTAAAACAATAGAGAAAACTCCGGCTTCTTCTAATATCTTTGCTTCTTTTTTTATCTTTTCTGCAGATTCTTCTGTTTTTCCCTGAACTTTATATCCACCAAGTATGTTTATAAATTGTGGTGTAAGTCCAAGATGTCCCATAACCGGAATACCAAGAGATGTCAGTTTATAAACAATATCTGCAATAGCTTCCCCGCCTTCAAGTTTAACTGCATTTGCTCCGGTTTCTTTAATTATTTTTCCTGCATTTTTTATGGTATCTTCTACAGAGATATGATAACTTAAAAATGGCATATCTACTATTATGAATGTGTTTGGTGCTCCCCTTCTTACTGCCTTGGTATGATAAATCATTTCATCTAAGGTTACCGGAATGGTTGTATCTTTACCCTGAATAACCATACCAAGAGAATCACCAACTAAGATTGCATCTATTCCGGCTTCTTCACATAATTTTGCTGACCAATAATCATAAGTAGATATTACGGATATTTTCCTATTTTCTTTCTTTGCTTTATAAAACTCTAAGATAGATTTCATAATTTACAAGCCTCGGTATCTATATTTATCTCTTCTTCTTCTTTTGGTATTCCTACATTTTCTCTTAGTTGTCCATTTCCAAATACTATAAATTTAGGAATGGTTAGCTCTTTTAATCCCATTGGGCCTCTTGCATGGATTTTATCTGTTGATATTCCCATTTCTGCACCGAGACCAAACTCATTTCCATCTGTAAATCTTGTTGAAGCATTTATATAAACTGCTGCACTGTCTACTTCATTTATAAATTTCATACCTTTTGTATAGTTTTCGGTAACTATTGCATCTGAATGGTGAGAACCATACTTTTCTATAAACTCTATGGCTTCATCTATATTATTTACAACTTTTATTGCAATGATTAAATCTAAAAACTCTTCATAATAATCTTCTTCTTTTGCCGGTATAATTTTTGCATCATTTGTTAATGGATGGTCTTTTAATATCTGATAGCTTATTTCATCGCATCTCATTTCTACACCGGCTTTTTTATAATAGTATCCTATTTTCGGTAAAAATTCCTTAGCAATATCTTTATGAACTACAAGATTTTCTATAGCATTGCAAACAGAAGGTCTTTGAACTTTTGCATTATATGCAATATTTAATGCTTTTTCCATATCTGCTTCATCATCAATATAAAGATTACATACACCTTTATAATGTTTTATAACCGGTATTCTTGAATTTTCTGCTACTGCTCTTATTAAATTTTCTCCACCTCTTGGTATAACAACATCTATAAGATTATCCAATTTTAAAAGCTCCGTAACTACTTCTTTATCTGTAGAATCAACAAACATAACTGCATCTTCCGGAAATCCGCATTCTCTTGAAGCTTCTTTTATAATATCAACTAATATTCTGTTAGAATTAATTGTTTCGCTACCACCTTTTAAAATTACTGCATTTGATGATTTAATGCATAAGGAAGCTGCCTCTATTGTTACATTTGGTCTTGCTTCATATATTATAAGGATAACTCCAAGTGGAACTCTCATCTGTCCAACTTTTAAACCGTTTGGTCTTGTCCACATTGATATAATTTCTCCAACAGGGTCAGGTAATGATTCTACATCTTTTAATACCTGCACCATCTGATTTATTCTTTTATCATCAAGGGCTAATCTATCAAGTAATGCTTTTGAATAACCCTTTTTCTCTGCATCTGCCAAATCTTTTTTATTTTCTTCTATTATCTTATCTTTATAAGCTATAAGTAGCTCTGCTGTTTTTAAAAGAACTTTATTTTTTATATCTGTTTTTAATGAACTTAATTTTCTAACGGTAGATTTTGCCTTTTTTGCCAAACTTTCTGCATAAATCTTTGCTTCCATCTTCCAACTCCTTTTTGGTATATTTAAATTTTATTATACAACAAATGAAAATTTTTTATGTTAAATTGATATAAAACAATGTTTGATTTTTATAAAAAATATGATTAAATATATTGTAATGAATTTTTAGAGAGGTGGGTAAAGATGGAATTTTTCAATTTAAAAGTTTTCAGGTATGACCCTACAAAAGACAGCCAGCCATATTACAAAACTTACAAATTACCGGTAGAAAAAGGTATGACACTTCTTGCAGCTTTATTTAAAGCAAAGGAAGAGCAAGACCCTACAATATCTTTCAGATACAACTGTAGGGCAGCAATCTGTGGCTCATGTGCAGTAAGGGTAAACGGACATGCAGCATTGGCTTGCAAAGTTCAAATTACACATCTTCTTGAAAAATATCAAACAGATACAATTGTTGTTGAACCGGTTGGAAATATCAAACCTCTTAAAGACCTTATATACGATATGGACTGGGTTATAGATAAAATGAAAAGAATTAAACCTTGGTTTATTCCAAAAGAACCACCACCACCAGATGGCAAAGAATACAGACAATCAGAATATGAGCATAATAAAATAGATTTTGCATCAGATTGTATATTATGTAATAGCTGTATGTCAGATTGTAATGCATTAAAAGCAAATAAAGATTTCCTTGGGCCTATGGTAATATCAAAAGCATATAGATTTATTGCAGATTCAAGAGATGGAGCTAAAAAAGAAAGACTTGAAGAAGTATTGAAAGATTATAATCTTGAATGGTGTGTAAGATGTATGGAATGCACCACAAGATGTCCTAAGGAAGTTCAACCTTATGAAAATATCATCAGAACAAGAATAATTGCAGCAGAAGAAGGTTATAAAACACCGGGAGAAATACACGCAACAATATTTGAACAGGATATAGTAAATAGAGGATTATTAAATGAGATGCTTTTACCAATGAGACAAGAAGGAATACTCGGAGCATTAAAAAGAGCACCATTTGGAATAAGAATGTTCTTTAAAGGAAAAGTTAATATAGCTGATTTCTTTGGAGGTCATAAAATAAAAAGATTAGATGAAGTAAAAACTATATATGAAGTAGCTCAAAGAAAGAAAAAAGATGTAAAAATAAAAATACCTCAAATATTTGGATTAGTTTATGAATCTAAAAGAAAAGCTAAACAACAAGGAGGAAATCAGTCATGAAATATGCATTTTATACAGGATGTTCTGCAAAAGGAGTAGCTCCGGAACTTTATGATTCAACAAAATTAGTTGCAGAAAAGCTCGGTATGGAATTAATAGAACTTGAAGCAGCTACTTGCTGTGGAGCCGGAGCAGTTCAAGAAAAAGATGAATTTTTATCCCTTGTTATAAATGCAAGAAATCTTGCTTTGGCAGAAGAACTTGGCTTAGATATGCTTACAATATGTAATACTTGCACATTAATGCTAAGAGAAGCCAAATTTAAACTTGATAATGATGAAGAATTAAAAAATCAAGTAAATGAAGTTTTAAAAGAAGCAGGCTTAGAATATAAAGGAACCATAGAAGTTACCCATTTCTTATGGGAGTTGATAGATGCAGTAGGAATAGAAAAAATAAAAAGTATGGTAGTAAGACCTTTAAAAGAGTTTAAAATAGCTCCATTTTATGGCTGCCATATTATTAGACCACCATATTTAATAGGATATGAAGACCCTGATAATCCTAAATCCATAGAGATGTTAATTGAAGCTATCGGAGGAACTCCGGTAGACCATCAAGCAAGACTTGCATGTTGCGGTTTTCATTCTTTCTGGTCAGCAGAAGAAAAAGTTACATTAAAATTAACTGCGATGGATACCCAAGCAGCCAAAGAAGAAAAAGCAGATTTTATGGTTACACCTTGTCCTCTCTGTCATACTCAACTTGATGCTATGCAACCGGAAGCAGAGGAAAAAATAGGAGTAAATATAGGAATGCCAATATTACATCTACCTCAATTAATAGGTCTTGCAATCGGATTAAAACCAAAAGAACTCGGCCTTCATAAACATGTAATCTCTACAAAAGAAATAATAGAAAAAGTAGCATAAATAAATTTCTTTTCTCCTGCCAAAGAGGCAGGGGATTTCTATTTTCCATTATAGTTTCAATAATATTGAAAAAATATAAATTTATATCTATAATATTATTCTAATAATCTAATATTTATTGAGGTAATAATCATGGAAGAATTGTTGGAAAATGAAAAATGGCAGGATGAAGAATTCCTTGAAGACAGTGCAGAACTTTTAAAAGCATTAGCACATCCAAGTAGACTTAAAATTATTGGTTTTTTGGCAAGTGGTAAAAAATGTGTAAAGCATATATGGGAAGCCCTTGATTTACCTCAACCTAATGTATCACAACATTTATCAGTCTTAAGAAATAGAGGAATACTCGGATATAAGCGAGAAGGTTCAATTGTATGTTATTATATTAAGGATAAAAAAGTGTTAGAAATTTATAAAACTTTGGTAAAGGAGGATTAAAAAATGGCCGGAAAAGTTGTTGTAGTTAACGAAGCTAACTGGGAACAGGAAGTTTTGAATTCTGATATTCCAGTATTGGTAGATTTTTGGGCTCCATGGTGTGGTCCTTGTAGATTATTAGCTCCAATAATAGATGAATTGGCAGTAGAGCTTGAAGGAAAAGCAAAAGTAGCAAAATTAAACACAGATGAAAACCCTAACATTGCTATTAAATACGGAATAAGAGCTATTCCAACAGTTATGGTATTCAAAAACGGAAAAGTAGTGGATACAAGAGTAGGTGTGCAACCTAAGGAAGTTTTAAAAAGCTTATTGGTATAGGTTTTTAATGTCAGTAAATATACATCCGACAGCAATTGTAAGTAAAAAAGCAAAAATAGGGGTCAATGTAGAAATTGGCCCTTTTTCTATTATTGAGGATGAAGTAGAAATCGGAGATAATACAGTTATTTCTTCTAATGTGAAAATAAAAAATTTTACAAAAATAGGAAATAACTGCCAGATATATGAAGGATGTGTTATCGGTAATATACCTCAACATCTTGGATTTAAAGGTGAAAAAAGTTTTGTAGAAATAGGAAATAATGTAGTTTTGAGGGAATATTGCACAATCCATAGAGGCACAAATTTTGATGATGGTATCACAAGAATAGGAGATAACAGTTATCTAATGGCTTATGTTCATATAGCCCATGATTGTAAAGTTGGTCACGATACTATCTTGGCAAATTGTGTAACCCTTGCAGGACATGTAAAAGTTGGAAATTATGTTTTTATTGGTGGTCTTACCCCTATCCATCAATTTTGCAGGATAGGAGATTATGCAATGGTAGGTGGTGCTTCTGCCGTTGATAAAGATGTTCCACCTTATACAAGAGCATCTAAAAATCATGTTCTTTTATATGGATTAAATCTTGTTGGTTTAAAAAGAAGAGGTTTTACAAGAGAGCAGATAAATATAATAAAAGAAGCATACAGATTATTATTTAGAGTTTCTCCTACAATTGAAGAAGGAATAAAACAGGTTGAAGAAAAATTACCAAAAACACCGGAAGTTGAAAATTTAATTAATTTTGTAAAAACTACAAAAAGAGGAATAGCTCCGGAAGCTTCCAAAAGGAAGTTAATACAAACCGACGAAGAGATTTAAAAATTATGTCAAAAATCGGTTTAATTGCAGGCTCCGGCGAATTACCGATTACCTTTGCTAAAAACTGCAACGATGTAACTATATTTGCCATAAAATCCTCTGCAGATAAAGATATTGAAAAATATGGTAAAACTATCTGGCTACCTTTCGGACAAGCTCAATATCTGATTAACTCTTTAAAAGAAAACAATATAAAAAAATTAGTAATGCTTGGAAAAATAGAACATAAATCTATAATCTTAAATTTTCATAAATTTGACAAAAGGGCAAAAGATTTTTTATCTAAATTAAAAGATAAAAGAGCAAAAACAATATTAACCGGCATCATAAAAGAACTTGAAAAAGAAGGATTTGAATTTATAGACCCTACTCCTTATCTAAAAGATTTATTAATAGAAGAAAATTTTATAATTGATAATGGAATTACAGAAGAAATAAAAAAAGATATACAATTTGGAATAAAAATAGCAAAAGAGATAGCTAATCTTGATATAGGACAAACGGTTGTCGTAAAAGAAGGAAATATAATTGCAGTAGAAGGAATAGAAGGAACAGACCAATGTATATTAAGAGCAGGAGAACTTGCAGGAGAAAACTGTGTTGTTTGCAAAACAGCAAGAAAAAATCAGGATATGAGATATGATGTTCCGGTTATCGGTATAAAAACCCTTGAAAGTATGAAAAAAATAAAAGCAAAAGCCCTTGCAGTAGAAGCCGGAAAATGTTATCTTTTAAACAAAGAAAAATTTATTGAAACTGCAAACAAATATAAAATATCGGTTGTCTCGGTGAAACTTAATGAATAAACAGGAATTTATAAAAGATATTATATTTTATGGAAGAGTTTTATATGAAATGGGTCTTGTTTCTTCCCATGGTGGAAATATAAGTGTAAGAATAGATGATAATTTAATTATAACTAAAACCGGAAGAATGGCAGGATTTTTAAAAGAAGAAGATTTAGTAGAACTACCAATTTTTGAAAAAACAGAAAAAGATAAAGAAGCATCTATTGAGCTTATAGTTCATAGAGAAATTTATAAAAAAAATCCACAGATAAATGCAATACTCCATGCACATCCTATATATGCAACCACCTTAGGATATTTTCTTGAAGAATTTATACCGATAGATATAGAAGGAGAACTTTTCTTAAAAAAAGTAGCAGTTGTAAATGTATCTAAACCTTCTGCTTCTGAAGAACTTGCAAAAAGCTTGGCAGATGTATTTAATAAAGGTTATAATATAGCAATAGTTAGAAATCACGGCTCTTTTTCCGTAGGAAAAAATCTAAATGAAGCATTAAAATATACTTCTGCCTTAGAAAACTCAGCAAAAATATATTATTTAAAGCAATCCTTTGATAAAAGAGATTCATTAGGATAATCTTTCTTTCAACATATTATTAAATCGTTCTAATATATATTCCGGTTTAATATCAAGACAAGCTAAATCTCCCCTTTTGCAACTTCCTTTACCGTGTAAATCGCAAGGTTGGCATTCTAAACCTTTAAATATAAAATCACCTTCCTCTTTAAATGGAGCAAATCCAAAATAAGGATGGGTTGCACCATATATAACCAAAACCGGTGTCTTTACAGCCCTTGCAAAATGAGCTATTGCAGAGTCATTACTTACAACACCTTTTGCCAAAGATATTACAGCCAAACTTTCCCTTATTGTTAGCTTTCCTCTTAAATCTATAACATTTTTTTGATTTATCTCAAATAAATCTTTATCTTCTTTTGAACCTACTAAAACAACATTTTCATCTTTGATAAGATTTATAAATTCTTTAAAATATGGATAGATTTTATTTTTATATCTTGCTCCTACTCCTACTGCTATAAAGTTTTCAGGTAATATTTTTTTTAATTTTTCAATCTCTTCTTTTTCAAGAATAATCTTAGGTCTATAATCGCCTTTTATTCCAAGGCTTTCCAATGGCTTTAAATATGCTTTTACTACATTAAAATCCGGATTTAATATTTTTAGCCTTCTTTTTATACTTTCTTTGTTGTATCTTAAAACTTTTCCTTTTGCAAATAATGAGATTAAAACAGAACGAAGATTAAAATGAATATCCAAGATATAATCATATTTTAAATTTTTTGAAAAATTATATATATCTTTTATGGATTTTAAATTTTCTTTTGAGACAGCGATAACTTTATTAACCCTGTAATCTTTTATAAATAACTCATCAAAAGGCTTAAAAGTTAAAAAATCAATCTCAAATCCGGCATTATAAAGAGGCTCTATCACGGAACTTGCTAAAACAACATCTCCAAGAGAAGAAAGCCGAATAATTAATATTTTTTTCATAAACTTACTGCTAAAATCAAATTTAACTCCTGAGCTTTTAATTTAGCATTTTCTAAAATTTTTCCATACTTCAAAAGATAAAATTCTAATTGCTAATTAAAATATTCTCCGGCTTAATTTTAGCAAATTTTCTTTTTCCTACTTGAATAACCCATTCTTTATCTAAATCAACTTCAAATAATGGATTATCTATCTTTTCATTGTTTAATCTTACTCCACCTTGTTTTATTAATCTCTTTGCTTCTGATTTGGTTTCAACAAGTTTTGCCTCATATAAAAGCTCAAATAAAGGTATAACTTTTGTATTTACTGTTATTTTTGGTTCAGGAATATCAGAAGGTAGCTCTTTTTTAGAAAAAACTTTCTCAAACTCTTCTTTTGCTTTTATTGCTTCTTCTTTTGAATGAAATCTTTCAACTATATACATTGCAAGCTCTTTTTTAACTTCCATAGGATGTAATATTCCTTTTTCTACATCTTCTTTCATTTTTTGTATCTGGTCTACGGTTAAATCTGTTAATAACTCCCAGTATTGCCACATAAGCTCATCAGATATAGACATAACCTTTCCAAACATTATTTCTGGCTCTTCTGTTATACCTATATAATTTCCATAAGATTTACTCATCTTTTTTACACCATCAAGCCCAACCAATAAAGGAAGTAAAATTGCAATTTGTGGCTTTTCTATGCCATACTCCCTTTGAATATCCCTTCCAATAAGCAAATTAAATCTTTGGTCTGAACCACCAAGCTCTATATCAGCTTTTATTGCTACAGAATCATAAGCTTGCAATAATGGATATATAAATTCATGAATAGATATAGGTAAATTTTCTTTAAATCTTTTTTTAAAATCTTCTCTTTCAAGCATTCTTGCTACTGTGTATTTTGCAGTTAATTTTATTAAATCTTCAGCAGTCATAGAGCCGAGCCATTCGCTATTAAATACTACAACTGTTTTTTCAGGGTCTAATATTTTAAAAACTTGTTCTTTATATGTTTTTGCATTTTGTATAACCTGTTCTTTTGTAAGAGGTGGTCTGGTTGTATCTCTTCCGGAAGGGTCTCCTATCATTGCAGTTAAATCACCTATTATAAAATAAACAATATGCCCAAGTTGCTGAAATGTTCTTAATTTTTGAAGTAAAACTGTATGTCCAAGATGTAAATCTGGAGCAGTAGGGTCAAACCCTGCCTTTACAATAAGTGGTCTTTCCTCTTTTAATTTTTCTATTAACTCTTCTTCCGAAATTATATCTATTACACCTTTTTTTATTAATTTTAATTGTTCTTCTACCGGTAGCAAAATATTCCTCCAGTTTTTAGAAATTTTAAGAAAATAAATTTTAACACAATTAAAGCATCATTTCCTTGTTTTATGTCCTTTATTGGCTTATAATAAATATGTGAATTTTTAATTTTTTTTGGAGGTTAGTTTAATGGGTATGACAATAACTGAAAAGATTATAGCAGCTCATGCAGGCAGAGATTATGTAGAACCGGGAGAACTTGTAACTGTAAAAGTAGATTTAGCAATAGCAAATGATATAACAGCCCCTCTTGCAATAAAACAGCTTGAAAAATACGGAATAAATAAAGTTCATGACCCAAATAAAATAGCACTTGTTATGGATCACTTTTTCCCACCAAAAGATATCTTATCTGCACAACAAATAAAAATATCCAGAGATTTTGCTAAAAAAATGGGTATAAAAAATTATTTTGAAGGTGCAGATAGTGGTGTTATGCATACACTTTTACCGGAAAAAGGATTTATAGTTCCGGGAGATTTAGTTATAGGAGCAGATTCCCATACATGCACTTATGGTGGAATAGGAGCTTTTTCTACCGGTGTAGGTTCTACCGATATAGCATATATATTTGCAACAGGAGAAACATGGCTTAAAGTTCCTGAAAGTATGAAATTTGTATTTTACGGAAAACCTGCCAAGTGGGTTGGTGGAAAAGATTTAATTTTATCTGTAATTGGCAAAATAGGAGTAGATGGAGCATTATACAGAGCTATGGAATTTACAGGAGAAGCTATATCTCATCTTGATATAGATAATAGATTAACAATAGCTAATATGGCTATTGAAGCCGGTGGAAAAAATGGAATAATTGAAGCCGATGAAAAAACCCTTGAATGGGTAAGAAAAAGAAGTAGCAGAACACCGGTAGTTTACAAATCAGATAAAGATGCAAAATATTGCTGTGAGTATGAATTTGATACATCTAATATGGAACCGGTTGTTGCATGTCCTAATTTACCATCAAATGTAAAACCTGTTTCTGAGGTAGCAGGAACCCATATAGACCAAGTATTTATAGGCTCTTGCACAAACGGAAGATTGTCTGATTTAAGAATAGCAGCAGCAATATTAAAAGGTAAAAAAGTCCATCCGGAAGTAAGATGTATAGTAATACCTGCATCCGATTCTATTTATAGACAGGCAATGCATGAAGGAATCTTAGAGATATTGGCAGATGCCGGATGCTTAATAAGCACATCAACCTGTGGCCCTTGCCTTGGAGGACATATGGGAATATTAGCAGAAGGAGAAGTTTGTATCTCAACTTCCAATAGAAATTTTGTAGGAAGAATGGGACATCCAAAGAGCCAGGTTTATCTTTCAAGCCCTGCTGTAGCTGCAGCTTCTGCTATCCTCGGTAGAATAGCTCATCCGGATGAAGTGGCTAAATATGAAGAAGTAGAAACTGCATTAATTCCCTAAAGTTTATAAAAATATATCCGAAATATAAAAAAGCCGGTTTAAAAGCCGGCTTTAATTTAAATATGGGGGTTATAAAAAATGAAAATTGCTATCATTTCTTATGATGCTGATTTTTTATCTAAATTGCAAGATTTAATTAAAGATGCAGATTATAGAAATTATATTGATAGTATATCATTGCTTAATGAATTTCATTTATTCACACCGGATGCCGTTATATATGATGCATCATCTGGAATATTTGCCGAAGAGGATTTAAAATTTTTAGCCGAAAAAGAAGAATTTAAAACTATTCCATTATTTGTTGGTATTTCAAAAGAAAATCCAATAAATATAGAAGGTTTTCCTCAAAACTTTAAATTTTTCACAAAGGAAGATGATAACGAGTTAAGAAAAATTATTAATGAAATAGCAAATTCCAAAATAAAGCAAGAAATAAAAACAGAACCTCAAACGGCTATAGAAGACGATTTCTTATCTGAATATATGGAAATATCTGAAAAATTAATTTCTGAAGAACCAAAAAAACAAATAACATCATTAGAAGAAGAACTTTTTGGAGAAATTACAGAAAATAAACCAAAAATAGAAAGTGATTTTATCTCCCAAGTTGAGATAGAACCAACTTCATTAATTTTAGAAGAGGAAGATAAAAAAACTCAACCTAAAGTAGAAGATATAACTCCTCAAGTAGAATCCCCTATAGAAGTTAAAGAAGAAATAGTTAAAACTGCTCCAATTATAGAACAAAAGCCTATAATAGATACTACTACAACAGAAACAGTTATAAAGCAGGAAAAACCAGAGCAAAAACAAGAAACAAAACCTAAAACATATTTTATCTCTATATCCCTTACAGAAGAAGATATAAAAGCTATAATAAAAGAGCAGATTTCCGAATTTATAAAAAATGATGAATCAATGGTAAAAATCCTTGACCATCTTCAAATAGATTTTGTTAATGATATGAATACAGAACTTAATGCTTTAAAAACAGAAATTAAAGAATCGCTAAAAGAAAAATATAAAAATGGTTTAGAAGAAGAGATACAAACATTTATAAAAACAGAGCTAAAAAAAGATATAAAAGAGTTAGCAGAAAAAATAGCAAGAGAAAAATTAGAACAGGTATTTTCAAAGCTTTTTTAATAAATAGCTAATAAAGGCTATTATAGAAGAAGATAAGATTATAAATATATGGGCAAATAAAGATGCTATAAAGGCTAAATTTTTATCAATATTTAATAAAGTTATCAAAATACCGGCATATCCGGTTTCATAACTACCAATACCTGCAATTCCGTGTATTGGTAATACTGTTGTTAAATCTCCACCGGAAGATGCTATAAAAGATTGAATAATATTGATATTTAAACTTTCCGGCAAAACAAAATAAAATGCTAAAAACTTAAATAAAAATGTTAAAATTGAAAGCAGGTAAATAATTACTAAATTTAAAAAATTAAATCGTTTATTGTTAAATTCTTTTACTTTTTCATGTTTTATAAAAGAAAGTATAAAAATAAAAATATAAAATGAAAAAGGCAAAAGGATTAATGACAAAATAGCAAATAAAATATTACCAATATATAAAAAATAAGAAAATAGCAAAATAGCAATTAGCCCAATACCATCAAAAGCTCTGGTGGTAATAAAACTCATTGTTATATCGGATATATGGATATTTTCTTTCTTCAGCATATAAAAAAATGAAAACTCACCGGTTCTAAATGGAAGAATTATATTAAAAAAAGTGTTAATTGCAGTAATATGAAAAAGTTTTTTAAAATCTTTTATATCAAGTGTAAAACTCCATCTATAAGAACGGATAATATAACTTATAAGATAAAATAAAAATGCAATAGAAATATTAAAAATAGATAAATCGTTGAAAAATCTTTTTATATTTTCAAAACCAACATATTTATTTAAAAAATATAAAAAAAGTATGGTAATTGTTATAGAAATTAAAAATTTTAAAACTTTTACCATTTAGTCCCGATTAATAATCTCTTTTATAATATAAGGTCTTTTTCCTTGAGATTCGTAATATGTCCTTGTGATAAGTTCTGCTACTATACCGGTAGATATAAGCTGAATACCTGTTAAGAAAAATAAAACTCCAAAAGTGAGTAATGGCCTATTTCCTATGGAATGTCCAAAACATAGCTTTATACAAACAAGATAAGATAAAATAAAAAATCCAATTAAAGAAAGTATAAATCCTATTCCACCGAAAATCCTAAGTGGTTTTGTTCTATAATCAAGTAAAAATTTGACAAGCAATAAATCAAGAATAACTTTAAATGTTCTTGATATGCCATATTTTGATTTTCCATAAATTCTTGGATGATGATTAACCGGAATTTCTGTTATTTTTGCACCGATTGCTTTTGATAAAGCCGGTAAAAATCTGTGCATCTCTCCATAAAAATCAAGATTTTTTGCTATTTCTGATTTGTAAGCTTTTAGAGAACAACCATAATCATGAAGATGCACACCGGTAACTTTGGATATTAAAGCATTTGCTATTTTTGAAGGTAATGTTCTACTTAAAAATGCATCTTTCCTATTTTTTCTCCAACCACTTACAATATCATATCCTTCATCAATTTTTTCAAGTAATTTTGGTATATCCTCTGGGTCATTTTGTAAATCTCCATCCATTGTGATAATAATATCTCCCTTTGCTGTTTCAAAACCGGCAGACATAGCTGCAGTTTGTCCAAAATTTCTTCTAAAATTAACACCTATTACCCGTTTATCTTTTTCTGCAAGCTGTTTAATTATATTCCACGAGTTATCTGTACTTCCATCATTTACAAATATAATCTCATACTCTTTATTTAATCTATCAAGGACATTTTTTAATTTTTCATATAAAATCGGTAAATTTTCTTCTTCATTATAAATTGGTATCACAACTGATATATCCATCTTACTCCTTTTTAAATTTGATTATTCCTTCTATTTTATTTGGTGTTAAATTTTTATCTAAAAACTCTTTTGCTTCTTTGTAACTTTCAAATTTTCCAAATACAACCCTATATATTTTTTCTCCATTTAATACTCCTTCTTCAATTTCCGGCTGTATATTTAATTTTTTTAATTTATTAATTATATCTTCGGTCATCTTTATAGATTTATAAGCACCAACCTGAATGTAAAAGTATTTTAAAGATTTTTGTATATCTTGATTTTCTTCTTTTATTTTTTGAAGTTTTACAACTGTTTCCGGATTTGGATTATTTTGCTGAGATACTTGAGATTCTATAGGTTTTTCTTCAGCTTTTTTATCAATAAATATATCTGGATTTTTTACAACTTCTTTCTCTTGAATTATTTTATCTTCTTTTATCTCTATTTTTTTTGTTATAACCGGTTCCTCATCTACGGAGGCATATTCTGCTTCTAATTTTTCTAACAATTTTTTAGCTTCTAACTTTAAAGGATTTTTATCATCTGTCTTTTTTATTAATTTTTCAAGATAATATTTTGCGTTTTCTTTTTTATTTAGTAAGAAATAACTTTTTCCAAGTCCAAAGATTATATCCGGCGAATCTAAGCCAAGCATATAAGCTTTTAAAAATATCTCATTTGCTTTCCAAAAAGAGTTTTCTTTTGATAATCCTGTTTTTTCATATTCTTCGAGATAAAAATTCCCAAGGACAATATAAGCATCTTGATATAATTTATTATAGGCTATCGCTTTCTCTAAATTTTCAACAAATTTATTATAATCTCCAAGTTCTCTATATATAAGAGCTAAATTATAATAGGCTTTATCTTTATTTGAATAATTTGGATTATTGATAGCTTTTTCTAAATATTTTATTGCTTCTGTATAATTTTTTTCGGAAGCTAATAAAACTGCAAGATTAACTGCTATTTCTGAAGCATTTTCGTTTAAAGCTAAACCTTTAAGATACGCTTCTTTGGCTTTTTCTTTTTCTCCCACATTAAAATATGCTATTCCAAGGGCATTATAATATTCCGGATTATTTGGATTTAACTCTATTGCTTTTAATAATGATGCAATTGCTTGAGAGTTATTTCCAACATTTAAATAAGAAATTCCTATATCATAATAGAAAGAAGCATCTTTGCCTTCTTGAGTTGTTTGTGGTGTTACACATCCTATAATAAAAGTAGATAGACCAATTATTAATATTTTTCTCATAAATATATACCTTAATTTTGTATAAAACCTATTGTAAATTATAACAAAAATTTATGTAATATTATAACAGAAAGCGAATTAATTATTAAAAGATTTAGATAGTGGCTCTGCCACTAAGGGACAAAATTAAAGTTTAAAAAAATAATAAAAGTAACCTGCGAGTTTGTAGTGGAAATACTACAAATAGTAGGTAGTAGGCAAAATCGGGTACTCTGCAAGATAGTATTTACTATCTGTAAGGGTACCTTATAAACCAAAATCTTTTATTTTTTTACTTAAGGTGTTTCTATGAATACCTAAATATTTGGATGCTTCTGAAATATTCCCTTCTGTATATTTTAAAACTTCTCTTATAATTATTTCTTCTAAATCTTCTACTAATTTTATATAAATATTTTTTCTTCTTTTGTTTAACATCTTTCTTATTTCTGATACAACAAGACTTTTCCAGTCGTTTATCTGCTCTTCTTCTCCTTTTAAATTTGCCGGTAATAAATCCGGTGTAATAGGTCTTTCCCTGTATAATGCTATTAATTTAAAAACTATATTTTTTAATTCTCTTACATTTCCAGGAAAAGGATAATCCATTAAGTATCTGATAGACTCAGGGGTAAAACCACCTTTTTTTAAGTTATATTGGGCTAATGCTTTTTGGGTAAATAACTCTATTAAATCCGGTATATCTTCTTTTCTTTCTCTAAGTGGCGGTATCTTTATTTCAATAACAGATAATCTATAAAACAAATCTTCTCTAAATTTGCCTTCTGCCACTAATTTAACCAAATCTTTATTTGTGGCTGCTATTATTCTTACATCTATTTTATATTTTTTATTTGAACCAAGTGGTGTAATTTCCATTTCTTGAATAGCTCTTAGCAATTTAGTTTGAGCTTCTATTGGCATCTCACTTATTTCATCTAAAAATAATGTCCCTCCATTTGCTTGTAAAAATTTTCCTTCTTTTGATTTATCTGCACCGGTAAATGCTCCTTTTTCATATCCAAATAGTTCTGACTCTATAAGTCCCGATGGTATTGCTGCTGTATTTATAGCTATAAACGGTTTATCTGCTCTATTGCTGTATTTATGAATAAGATTGGCTATAACTTCTTTTCCTGTTCCTGTTTCACCTATCAACAATACAGGTTCTTTTGTAGCACCGGCTCTTCCTACCATCTTAAAGACTTCTTTCATTGCCGGACTTTTACCTATTATCTCTTCTTCCGGAACAGATGAGATTATTTTAGATTTTACACATTGTTTTAGCTCTTCTATTACTTTTTTTATTCTTTCTATATCAAATGGCTTTGTAATATAATCATAAGCTCCAAGTTTCATAGCTTCTATCAGATATTTATATTCTGTATGTCCTGATATGATTATTACATAAGGGCTTTCTTCTAAAATAGTTATCTGTTTTAATATATCTAAGCCATTACTATCTTTTAATCCTATATCAAGGAAAATAAAATCCGGTTTTTCTTTTTTTATAATTTCTATCGCATCTTTTCCGGATTCAAAATCTTCTGCTTTTATCCCTTCTTTTTGTAATATTCTACGAAGCACGTTTCTTACTGTTTTCTCATCTTCAAAAATTAAACCTTTCATCATCTCTCCTATTTAATTGGTAATAATATCTCAAATGTTGCATCTTTTATATATCTTATTATTCCTTCATGTTTTTTTATAATTTTGTATGCAGAAGCAAGACCAATTCCCATTCCACTGCTCTTTGTTGTGATAAACGGCAAAAATATTTTATCTTCCAACTCTTTTGGAATACCTTTTCCGCTGTCTTTTATTCTTATATATATTTTATTTCCTTTTGGAGATAGGATTTTATCAAAAGATATACCGGTTTGAATTTGTATTTTTCCTTTTCCATTTATTGCTTCTATGGAATTTCTTATTAAATTTATAAATACCCTTGTAAGATAATCTTTATCTATATTTATATCCGGAATACTTGGGTCATACAATCTTTCAAAAATAACTTCTTTATATTCTTTTTGAAATGATTTAATAACTTTATCTATTAGTTTATGAATATTTGTCGGCTCTTTTTTTAGATTTATATCTTTGTTTATAAATGTTATCTCATTTATCATTTTTGTTAATCTATCTGTTTCTTCTATAATATCATCTATTAATGATAATTCTTCCGGATTTTCTTTTAAAAATTGGGCTGCTGCCTTTATTCCACTTATTGGTCCTTTCATATCATGGAAAATCTCTGCAATCATTTTTGATAATGCAAATATTATATCTTCTTTTCTTGATATTTCTTCAAGTTCAAAATACCTTGTTATATCCTTTGCAAAAATGATTATATATTCTTCTTTATAAGGATAAATATCTACTATAAATTTTAACTCTGATATTTCCAAAAAATAATTAATAATTGAAAAACCATCTTTTATATGCCTTAAAGAAAATATTTTTTCTATAAATTGATGTAAGGATTTTTTATCAAAGTAGCTTTTGGCTGATTGATTTTGATAAATTATCTCTTTTTCAAGATTTACGATAAAAACCGGCTGTGTAATACTTTCTAATATATCTTTTTCCAACTTCTACCTTTTTATAAATTGAAGGCAGGTTTCCCTGCCTTTTTTAAAATTTTAATCTTTTTTTACAGTTATATCAAGTAGAAAATTTTCTTTAACTTCTTTTTGAACATCTTGGGATATTCTGTAAGCACAAAATGATGGACCGCACATTGAGCAGAATTTAGCTGATTTAAATCCTTCCTGTGGTAATGTTTCATCGTGATATTTTCTTGCTGTTTCAGGATCTATTGCAAGCTCAAACTGTTTTTCCCAATCAAATTCATATCTTGCTCTTGACATTGCATCATCCCATTCTTTTGCACCTTTTCTATGTCTTGCAAGGTCTGCTGCATGGGCTGCTATTTTATAAGCTATTAATCCTTGTTTTACATCTTCTGGATTCGGTAATCCAAGATGTTCTTTTGGTGTAACATAACAAAGCATTGCTGCTCCATACCATCCTGCCATAGCCGCACCGATAGCAGAAGCTATATGGTCATATCCGGGAGCAATATCGGTTACAAGTGGCCCAAGAACATAGAAAGGAGCTTCATGGCACCACTCCATCTGTTTCTTTATATTCATCTCAATCTGATCCATAGGAACATGTCCCGGTCCTTCAACCATAACTTGAACATCATGCTCCCAAGCTTTTTTCGTAAGCTCTCCTAATACTTTTAACTCTGCAAATTGGGCTTCATCGGAAGCATCATTAATACATCCGGGTCTTAATCCATCTCCAAGTGAGAAAGTTACATCATATTTTTTAAATATTTCACAAATTTTATCAAAATTTGTGTATAATGGATTTTGTTTTCCATGAACGATCATCCACTGGGCAATTATTGAACCACCTCTTGAAACTATTCCCATTAATCTATGATTTACAAGAGGCAAAAATTCTCTAAGTAGTCCAGCGTGGATTGTCATATAATCAACACCTTGCTGTGCCTGAAGCTCAATAATATCAAGTATATCTTGTTCTGTAAGTTTTTCTATGCTTCTTACTTCTTGAAGTGCTTGATAAATAGGAACAGTTCCAACAGGCACAGGAGAATTTGCAATAATTGCTTCCCTTATTGCATTTAAATCTCCACCGGTAGATAAATCCATAACCGTATCTGCCCCATACTTTAAAGCAACTCTGAGTTTTTCAAGCTCAGTTTCAATATCAGAAGTAATAGCCGAATTACCAATATTGGCATTTACTTTACATTTTGCTGCTATACCTATTGCCATAGGTTCAAGATTAAGATGGTTTATATTAGCCGGAATTACCATTCTACCTCTTGCAACTTCCTGCCTGATAAGTTCTGCCGGTAATCCTTCCCTTTGGGCTACAAACTCCATCTCTTCTGTTATAATACCTTGACGGGCAAAATGCATCTGTGTAACATTTGGCTTGCCTCTACGGCTATGAACATATGTCCTCATAATTCTACCTCCTAAAATTTGATTATAAACTAAAAAAGCCACCTTGTAGAGAAGGTGGCTTAATTTTTATTCGCAATTAGCCCGCTTCCGTCCCATCTTTCCGTTTCCATAATCGTCTAAACTTACCCGTTTAGTGTTTAGACCTTATCGGTAATATTTCTGCTAAGCCGATTAACTGGCAAGCCCCTGGCGGGACGGATTTCTGGCAGGGATATCCTTTGAGCTTTACTCTCCGGATTTTGACTTGCCAGCCTTTCTTTCATAATGCTATACCTATTCCTCATATTTTTCCTGTTTTATCAAATATAAGCAGTTTTAATAAAAAAATCAAGATACTATTGCTATTTTCAGAAGGAATTGCCACCTGCAGTTTAAAAATCATATTCAAAATTTAAACAAAAATATATACCTAATACATTAAAAATGCAATGAGATTTTTATCATATAATATTGAAATTTGATATTTTAACCATATCTTATTAATAAAAATAAGTAAGGAGGTTTAAAAAATTGGAAGAAAATAAAAACAATCAAGAGTTAGAAATTAAAGAACAAAACCAAGAAGAAAAAGTAGAAGAGCAAAAAGCAGAACAAACAGGGGAGCCTATATCATTGGAAGAGATTGAAGCTTTGAAAAAAGAAAATGAAGAAATTAAAAAGAAACTTGAAAAAACGGAAGAAGCAGCAAAAAGATTAAGCTCATTATATCAGATGCTTCAAAAAGATTTTGAAGATTTTAAACTAAAAACAATTAAAGAAAAAGAAGCAATAAAAGAGGAAACCATAGAAAAGTTTGCAAAAGGACTTCTTGATTTGATTGATAATTTTGAAAGAGCATTAGAAAGCTTCAAGAATACTCAGGATGTTGATAATATAATAAAAGGTATTCAGATGATACATTATCAATTAATATCATATCTAAAAGAGTATGGAATAGAAAAGATAGAAGCATCAGGAGAGTTTAATCCTCAGGAACATGAAGCTCTTGAAACAATAGCTACAAAAGATTATGAACCAAATCAGATAGTAAAAGTTTTACAATCAGGCTATAAATACAAAGGAAAAGTAATAAGACCGGCAAGGGTATCTGTATCAATATCGGTAGCAGAAGAAGAAATAACTTAAAATGGATTTTTATAAATTACTCGGGGTAGCAAAAGATGCTACTCCTGAGCAAATAAAAAAAGCATTCAGGGAAAAAGTAAAAAAATACCATCCTGATTTAAATAAAGAAAATGAAGAAATTTTTAAACTTTTAAATCAAGCATACACAACCCTTATAGACCCTCAAAAAAGAGCAATTTATGATAAAGAGATAAAAAAAGGTTTATTTTCAATATTCCAAGAAAAATTAGCAGAATTTCTCGGCTTTACCGCTAAACCTCAAAACGGAACAGATATAAAAAAGATTTTATACATCTCTTTAAAAGAAGGATACAACGGAACAATTAGAAAAATAGAATATAAAACAAAAGTTATATGCCATATATGTAATGGCACAGGTATAACAAAAGATAGCAAAATAGAAAAATGTGAAAAATGTGGTGGAACTGGGAAAAGGAATATTCTACCTTGTTTAAGTTGTTTTGGAAGAGGATTTATAATTAAAAATCCTTGTAAAGATTGTAAAGGCTTAGGATATAAATATGAAAAAACTGAAAAATTAATTAAAATAGATAAAGGTATAGATGAAAACACAACAATTTTAATGAAAGGAGCCGGAAATCAAGGATTATATGGTGGAAAAGATGGGGATTTATATCTAAAAATAAAATTTAAAGAAGATATTTACCAAAAAGTTGGAAATGATTTATATTTAGATATTAAGATTAAAAATCAAGATTTAAAAAGTATATCTCATTTATCAATAAAAAATTTAAAAGATGAAACTATCTTTGTTAAGATACCGGAAAATATAGAAAAAAATACGATTTTAAGGGTAAAAGGAGAAGGATATATAGATAGTAGCGGAAATAAAGGGGATATTTTAATACGACTGAATGTTGTATGATTTATTTACCGGTTACAATCTGTATTCCTGCACTTGTGCCAAGCCTATCTGCTCCGGCTTGTATCATTTTTAAGGCTGTTTCATAATCTTTGATGCCACCGGAAGCTTTTATTTTTATCTTATTGTCAGCCAAAGATTTAAAAAGTTTAATATCCTCTACTTTTGCTCCTTCCGGTGCATATCCTGAACTTGTTTTTAAAAATTCTATACCTAAATCTTTTAAAAGATTAATAGCTAATATCTTTTCTTCCTGCGATAAATAAGCAGTTTCTATTATTACTTTATGGATTACACCTTCAGTATTTTTCTTTACCTCGGATAATTCTGTTTGGATATATTTATAATCCTTAGATTTAAAAGCTGATATATTCCAAACTATATCAAGCTCAGTTGCTCCATCTTCTATTGCTTTTATAGATTGTAAAACTTTTATATCCAATCTATCAGACCCAAGTGGAAAACTTATAACTGAGCAAACTTTGAGATTGCTATCTTTTAGATTTTGATAAACTCTTTTAACAAAAAAAAGGATTTATGCATAGTTCCCCCTTTTATAGACATTTATTCCACACACATCAGGGGTTTGGAATTACCAAGATAATCCCTATAATAAGGATTTTTTCTCAGTAATTCACAGGGAGCACTATTACACCCTTTATATCTCTCCAAATACCCTTTCACAGATATTTGAAGGATTTGCTTTTTTGATGTGCGTGTTGTTATCTCTCTAAGAGAACTTCTCTTAGAGATTTTTCTTATTCAATTTGTCCATCATAAATATAATATATTTTAGACTATTTATCAAGATATATCTATTAACAACTTTATTTAACTATAATTTCAATTATTATACCAAAACTGATGTATAATAATTAATATGAAGAGAGTAAAAAGAGAGTTAATAAAAGAGAATACGGAAGAATTAAAAGAGCTGTTAAAGAAAC